>CAZDNN010000408.1:0-6061 GCA_964506385.1 uncultured Planctomycetota bacterium | reverse complement strand
CAGGCCGCGCCATCGCCGCCGTCGCGCCGCCTCGCCCAGCTCGACCAGCGCCCACGACCCCGCCACGATCAGCAGCGGCACCGCCGGCAGCCGGAAGCGCGCCGTCACGAAGAAGACGATCCCCACCGCCCAGTACCCCGCCACCCACAGGACGATGACCGTCCACGCCGTCCGCTCGCGCCCGCCGCCCCGACGCCACAGGCACACCAGGCCCAGCGCCGCCAGCGGCACGATCACGGCGAACTGCCCTGGCGAGGCCCGCAGCGGCCACGCGGCCCGCGCCAGGTAGTGGTAGCAGATGTTGTTGCGGAACTCCCGCCCGTTCCAGAACGCCAGTGCCTTGCGCGCCAGCCGTGCCGCCGCCTCGCCGGGCGCCGCGCGCACCTCGCGCCACGCCGCGCGCATCCACCACCGGCTCGTGTCCCCAGGCCGCTCGAGCACCGCCTGCGGCACCCGCGCGACCAGCCGCTCCCACCGCAGGCCCACCGGCACCGCCGTCACGCCGTCCGCGCCCCGCGCGTTCCCGACGTAGAGATTGATCCCGCCGTTGCACGACACCACGACGAACTGGCCGCCCACCCGCACGTTGCGCGCGCCGATCGCCAGCACCACCGCGAGCACAGGCGCCGCAACGAACGCCGCGTCCAGCGCCCAGCGACGCCAGCCGGGCCACCCCCTCAGCAGCAGATACGCCACCACGAGGCCGGCAGGCAGCAGGACGTCGGGCCGCACGCCCGCCGACAGCCCGATCAGCGCGCCACCCGCGGCCCATCGCCACCGGCTTGGGCGGCCCTCCCCCCCCACCAGCACCGCCAGCGCCCCCAAGTTCAGCAGGGTGCTCAGCGCCGGGGTCAGGAGCTGCGACTCGAAGAACACATAGGGCGCGTAGGCCGCACTCAGGAACCCCGCGACCCGGCCCGCCCGCGGCCCCAGCAGCCGCCCCGCCAGCACCGCCACCAGCACGCACGATGCCGCGCCCAGCCCATACTGCACCCACTGGACGAGCACGATGTGCCGGCCGAAGACCTTGTAGAGCAGCCCCAGGAACGTCGGGTACAGCGGGGGCTTGAAGACGTCGTCAGGCCCGTGCCCCAGCCAGTCGCCCCCAGCGATTCGCCGTGCCCAGGCGTCGTGCTGCCCCGCGTCGATCACGGGGCGGCGCAGCAGCGGATGGTCCCCCACGCTCCAGAAGCACAGCCCCCTGTACGCTGCCGCGACCACGAAGATGGCCACCAGCCACCGCCAGCCGACGCGGTCGCCTGCCTCAGGCGGCTTGCGCGTCGCGGGTCCCTTGTCCCTGCGGCGAGCCATCCGATCTCCCTGCCGTGTCCGAGCGGCGACCACGGCCGCGCCTTGCACTCCGGCCGATCCGCCAGCGGGAGGCTACCACAGCCGGCGCCCGCGATCAAGCACGCGGGATCGCGGCAGGCAACAGCCGAGCGAGGGCCCATAGAAAGGGGGCCGCTCGCAGAGGAGCGGCCCCCTTCGGTCTCTCGAAGCTACCCTCTCCCGTTACTTGCGCCGCCGACGCACGAGCGCCACCAGACCGCCGCCAGCCAGGAGGGCCAGCGTCGTCGGCTCGGGCACGACGTGAACGGTGATGATGTTGCTCCAGCGTTCCCTGGAATCGCCGAACAGGTCGTAGCTGATGATGTCGGCGTCCACCGCGAGGACGGTGCAGAACGGCAGGTCTGGGTTCAGGTGCACAGTTCCCCACAGGAACCACTGGGAGACGACCTGGGCATCAAAGAGGCCAGGGGCGAACGCCACCTCATCGAGCCCGCCGCTGATGCTCCAGTGGATTGAGGCCATGTCGATGTCGAACTCCTCGCCCTCGTGGCCGGGCCAATCGACGTGGGCCCAGACCTCGTGCTGCTGGCAGACCAACCCGTCGATGTGCTCGGGGCCATTCGGGCCGCCCCAGGCGATCTCGAGCTCGGGCACGGTGCCTTGGTCGCCGTCGGTGAGCTCGAGGACCGTCACGCCGTAGTGCTGCATGCCACCGTACGAGCCGCCCCAGGTCAGCGTGCCAGGGTTCTGGCCATTGGGGTTCCAGGTGTCGTAGACGCTGATGACAGGAGCCGCCCCAGGCACGTAGCCGTAGCCGAACATGGTGTGGTTTTCGATCTGCACCAGGACCCCGCGCCCGGCATCGATCTCGTTCTTGTAGTCCTGGTACGAGAAGCCCCCGGTCACGACAGTGTCGATGTATTGGTTGTAGAGCATGTCGTCGCGGGAGCGGAGCGGCTGCGGGTTCGACGTGTTCAAGGGATCGTACGTGGGGTTCACGTAGTCATAGCCGGAGTACTGGACGTACTCGCCGACGCCGTACATGCCGCTCCTCGTCGTCAGGCCGTTCGCCACCGCATCGTCGGCGGTGAAGCGGTAGGGAGAATTGCTCCAGTACCAGAAGGTCGTCGAGCCATTGGAGTTCCCAGCGGCGTCCTGGCTCGTGCCCATGAAGTCGGCCAGGGAGTTCGGCGTGTGGTGCGGCGGCGCCACGTCATCGCCCGACGCGCCAAACGGGCCCACGTAGAAGTCGGCGATGTGCCCAGCACTGGCGATGGCTCTGTTGCACAGGAGGCTCGGGGTCGGGTCCCCGTCGAAGTCCAGCCCGCCGCCGCCACCGTAGCTGTTTGTCTCGGCGGCGCCGCCTGGGACCAGGTTCGTGTAGTTCAGGCCCGCGTAGCCGTTGTTGTCGTAGTACCCCATCAACATGCCGGCGGATGTCGGCGAGCAGCCGTACCACCAGTCGTAGTTCGGCGCGCCCGGCAGCGGGTTCACGCCCTGACGGTAGAAGGCAAGCTCCAGCCCGTCCCCCATGTCAATCGTGCCCGATGGCAGCGGCGCCGCCCAGACCCCGGCGGTGACCACACACAACGCCACAAGCAGCCAGACAAGTCTCCTGCCCTTCATCGCTCTGTCCCCTGTCAGGAGGTTCACGGCCCGTTGACTTCTCTTACGCTCTCTCAGGCGAGGACCTCGAACGCTGCGTGAGACTCACCTCCTCCTCCATGCAACGCGAGGCCCAATACTGGCGTTCACACGCAGCAAATCCCGTGCCAGTCCCTGTCCGAAGGCGCCAGCGACACGCCATATCGTCCTAACACATTCCATGACCACGGGTTACGTCATCCACGCGGGCCGACCCCCCTCGCCGATGTCAGGTGCAGACGTCCGGTAACCGCCCGGCCTGATCCGCCCGATCATCGTCGCATCAGACGCTCCAACAGAGGGTCTCTACTAGACTTATGCTCGTAGGCACACCACAAGGCTGTAGCTATGGACCGCGTGGTGGCATGTGGCGAACCGTCAACATGATAAGCGTAGTCCTCCCAGGCTCTTACGGAAACGCCCTCCAGCATGTTGCCCAACGGCAACATGCGCTTCGGCGCCATATCGTCATCTGACCCGAGCGCTTGTGACGCGGTCGTCCGCGGTGCCGCCGATCCGCGTTGACACCCGTCAACATGGAACCACCCACGGCGCTGACATGGTCGCCTGCCTTGCATCTCGGCAGGGGATTTGCTAGAATTCGGGCCTGATTCATCGCCAGATCACCCCGGCACCTACCCACGCAGCGAGAGAACCCATGCCAGGACAGGTCCGTGTGCGGGTTGCTCCCTCTCCCACCGGCGACCCCCACGTCGGCACAGCCTATGTCGCCCTCTTCAACCGCTGCTTCGCGAGGCAACAGGGCGGCGCGTTTGTCCTCCGCATCGAGGATACCGACCGCGCGCGCTCGACGCCGGAATCCGAAGTCGCTATCTTCCGAGCACTCCGATGGTTAGGGCTCGACTGGGACGAGGGTCCCGACGTCGGCGGCCCCTACGGCCCATACCGCCAGAGCGAGCGCTCCGAGATCTACCGCGACCACGCCCAGATCCTCCTCGACCGCGCCGCCGCCTACCCCTGCTTCTGCACCCCCGACCGCCTCGCCGCTCTCCGCGACGAGCAGCGACGACAGAAGCTCCCCCAACTCAAGTACGACCGCCGCTGCCTCAGCCTCCCCGCGTCCGAAGTCCAGTCCCGCCTTGCAGATGGGGAGCCACACGTCATCCGCCTCCGCGTGCCCGACGGCTCCACGACCTATGAGGATCGCCTCCGCGGCCCCATCAACTTCAACAATGAGACCATCGACGACCAAGTCCTCCTCAAGAGCGACGGCTTCCCCACCTACCACCTCGCCAACGTCGTGGACGACCATCTGATGGCCATCTCCCACGTCTGCCGCGCCGAGGAGTGGATCACCTCAACTCCCAAGCACGTCTTGCTTTACAACGCCTTCGGATGGCCACAGCCCGTCTGGATCCACATGCCCCTGCTCCGGAACAAAGACCGCTCGAAGATCTCGAAACGCAAGAACCCAGTCTCCCTCGAATGGTACCGCGACCAGGGCTACCTCCCCGAGGCGCTCTGTAACTTCCTCGCGCTCATGGGCTTCAGTCTCGGTGACGACCGCGAGGTCTTCTCCATCGACGAGATGACCGCCGCCTTCTCCTGGGACCGCGTTAAGACCTCCGGCCCCGTCTTCGACCTCGATAAGCTCGATTGGCTTAACGGCTTGTATATCCGCAACTTAGGCATCCAAGACCTCGCCGACCGCATCGCTGCCTTCGACCCCCGCGCCGCCGCGGCACCCATCGAGCTCGTCCGACGCATCGCCCCGCTCGTCCGCGAGCGGCTCAAGAGGCTCGCCGACTTCGACGCCTTCGCCGGCTTCTTCTTCGACGCCGAGCTCGACTACGACCCCGCCCTCCTCGTCCACAAGAAGGCCACACCCGACCTCGTCCGCGACGCCCTCGCCGCCGCGCACGCAACCCTAAGCGCAATTGAGACTTGGGACGTCGAGACGATGGAAGCGGCGTGCCGCGCGCTCTGCGAATCACGCGGCTGGAAGATCGGCCCGGTCTTCATGGCCCTCCGCGTCGCCGTCACGGGCCGCACCGCCACCCCCCCGCTCTTCGAGTGCATGGAGATCCTCGGCCAAGCCACCTGTCTCGCCCGCATCCAGGCCGCCCTCAGCCGCCTCGCCTAGTCTTCCCCCACGCGTCGCCGACACTCACGCCCACCTGCCCTCTCCCACTCCTGATGCTGGATGCTGGATACTGGACACTGGATACTGGATGCTGGATGCTGGATGCTGGATACTGGATAGTGGATGCTGGATACTCGATGCTGGATACTGGCCACTCGATCCTCGGTATTGCTGACCTCTGGCCTCTGCCGACTTCCCGCGAACCGACCCTTCACTTTTGGCCACCCCCCTTCACTTTTGGCGCCCCCTCCGCAGTGCCTTCTGCTGCCCGTTCGCCTCTCCCCCGGTGCGCGCCGAGTCGGACTCGCGGGGCGCGCCGGATCGGACTCGCGCCACATCCGCACTTCCGAGGCCGGTTCCTACCGTCCGGTGGGAACTGCCTCTGGCGCTCGGAGGCCGGGCGGAGGGTTGGATGAGTGGCTGGGTGGAAGCTGGACCTGTCCGCCGAAGCCTCCCGCGAAGGCGGATGCTCGCAGCTCCCGGCCTGCGGCTTCCCTCTTCGCCGTATCACTGCATCGCCCTACCACCCTATCACGCCCCTCCCCAGGCTTGCAGCTTGCAGCTTGTAGCTTGCAGCTTGCAGCGTCCGCAGATTCCGCAGACACCCGCAGATCAGGAGCCGGCCGCCGGGAGGGCGAGGCTCCCGCCGGGAGGGCGAGGCTCCCGCCGAGCCGACGCGCGAACAGAGCCGGCCCTCGAACCCGCGCGAAAGGGGAGGAAGACAGGGAACCACAGATGGACGCGGATGAAGGCTTGAAGCTTGTGGCTTGTAGCTTGTAGCTTGTAGCTTGAAGCTCCGCGCTCGCGGCTTCCAGCGTCCGCAGATTCCGCAGATCCACGCAGATGCCGAGTATCCAGCATCGAGTATCCAGCATCCAGATCGTGGCTGGCCTGCGTCTTCCCCTGTCAACGCTTAGCACGGGACGTTGCCGTCCCGCACGCATGACTCGGGGCCGGTGTGGCTCGCCGGGCCTTCACCGTACGGCTCTCTCATCCGCTACTCCATGCCGGTTAGCCGGCGCT
>CAZDNN010000407.1:0-6081 GCA_964506385.1 uncultured Planctomycetota bacterium | reverse complement strand
TCCCACCCTCGACCCCGACGCGCTGCTCGACGAGTTCTTCACCAGCTACTTCGGCGCCGCCGCCGAGCCGATGAAGCGCTTCTATTCCCGCATCGAGGAGACCTTCAACAACCCCGAGAATTACCCGGGCGCCGTCCGCACCCAGGACGCGCAGTTCCACCAGACCGAGGAGATCGCCTGGGCCTACCTCGGCACGAAGGAGCGGATGGCGGAACTCGGCCGGTACATGGAGCAGGCGAAGGCGCTGGCGAGCACCGACCCGGAGAAGCGGCGCGTCGCCACCTGGGAACAGGGCGTGTGGCAGTACATGGTCGAGGGCAAGCGGAAGTACAACACCCGGATCGGCCTGATCCGCACGCCGCCGCCGCACACGTCAGTCGCCGAGGGCTTCATCCAGGACGTGCGGGTCCGCCCCAGCGCCGAGCCCGACCGCCCGGCCTGGACGGTGGTCAACGGCCACCAGATGATCGAGGCCCGCAAGGGCGTGCTTGGCACCAGGGACGCGAAGCTCGTCGCGCAGAACGCCGACCACGACCGCCACTGGATCGCCACGGGCCCCGACGGCGTGTCAATCCAGTTCGACCTCGGCAAGCCCCACGAGGTCGATGAGGTCCGCATCTGGAACTACAAGCAGAACCGCGGCTACGGCCTCACCCGCCGCGGCATGCGGGCCGTGAGGATCGAGTGCTCGACCACCGAGGACCTGGCCAACTGGGAATCGCTGGGCGCCTTCACCATCCCGCAGGCCAACGACCGGGGGCCGTCGCCGGTGAGCCTCGTCATCCCCACCAAGGGCAAGGTGTTCCGCTTCCTGCGCATCACGGCCGTCGGCGGCATCGGCAAGGGCAACTGGTGCAAGCCCGGCCAGGACGACACCTACGCCGGCCTCGGGCAGGTCCGTTTCTACGGCCGGCCCGCCGGCGACTGAGCCACCAGCCTGCCGGAGCGCGGCTCGGCAGGAGCCTCGCCCTCCCCCCCTCATCCGACCTCTTCGACCGGCCCGTCGCCGCATTCGGCCTGGAGGCGATGCAGCTCGGCCTTGAGCTCGGCGACAGTGTCGGCGTAGGCCGGGTCGGCGTAGACGCTGCGCAGCTCCTGCGGGTCCTTCTCGAGGTCGAAGAGCTCCCACTCGGGGGGCCGCGGGTCGTCGATGGCGCCGGAGGCGCCGAGGGCCTCGGCGTAGTAGTAGATGAGCTTGTGGCGGTGGGTGCGGACGCCGTAGTGGGCGTAGACGTTGTGGTGGGCGAGGTGCATCCAGTAGCGATAGTACATGGCGGTGCGCCAGTCGGCGGGCGCCTGGCCGGCGAAGACGGCGCGGGCGCTGCGGCCCTGCATCCCGTGGTAGGGCTCGACGCCGGCGTAGTCGAGGAAGGTCGCCGCGAAGTCGAGGTTGAGCACCATGGCGTCGCTCGCGCTGCCCGCGGGGATCTCGCGGGGGTAGCGGACGACGAAGGGCATGCGGAGCGATTCCTCGTACATGAACCGCTTGTCGTACCAGCCGTGGTCGCCGAGGAAGAAGCCCTGGTCGGAGGTGTAGACGACGATGGTGTCGTCGGCGATGCCCTCGGCGTCCAGGGTGTCGAGCAGGCGGCCGATGTTGTCGTCCACCGAGGCGATGACGCGGAGGTAGTCCTTGATGTAGTGCTGATAGGCCCACTTGCGCATGGCGTGGTCGTCGAGGCCCTCGGGCTTCTCGCGCTTGAGGTCGCCCTGGTTCATGTGGACGCCGACTCGCATCCTGGCCTCGCGTGCGGCGGCGGCGCGGTTCTCGTAGTCGTCGTAGAGGGTGTCTGGCTCGGGGATGGTCTCGCCGTCGTACATGTGGGCGTGCTTGTCGTCGGGCTCCCACTGGCGGTGGGGGGCCTTGTGGTGGACGAGCAGGCAGAAGGGGCGGTCGGGGTCGCGCTGGCGGAGCCAGTCGATGGAGCGGTCGGTGATGATGTCGGTGACGTAGCCGGTGAGCTGTCTCTCGATGCCGCGGTCGGGGTCGTCGGGGTCCATCTCGTGCATGACGGGGTCGTGGTAGAGTCCCTGGCCGGGGAGGACGATCCAGTAGTCGAAGCCGCGTGGGCGGTTCTCGGGGGCGGTGCCGAGGTGCCATTTGCCGATGAGCGCGGTCTGGTAGCCCGCGTCGTGGAGCTGGGTGATGAAGGTGGTGCGGCGGCGGTCCATGTTGTCGCTGAGGGTGCGGACGCCGTGGACGTGCTCGTACTGCCCGGTGAGGATGGTGGCCCGGGAGGGCGAGCAGATGGAGTTGGTGCAGAAGCAGTTGTCGAGCCGCATCCCTCCCTCGGCGATGCGGTCCATATTGGGTGTCGTGTTGATCTTCGAGCCATAGCAGCTCATGGCGTGGGCGGCATGGTCGTCGGTCATGATGAACACGATGTTCGGGCGCCGTGAACTCATCCAGGCAGTCTCCTCGTAGAGGGCCAGCGAGAAAAGGCCGCCTCAGGCATACCAGACCCAATTCCGATTGGGTCCACAACGAAGGGGCGTGCTCCGCGGCCAATGACAGACCCCGCGGGCCGGGCAACGCTGCCGAGCGCCTGCCGGTATCATGTCTGAGGCGGTCTTTTCTCGCGTCGAAAGCCGAGCGTCCCGTCGAGATGGAGCATCCGACGCTGGAGCGTCGAAGATCCCGTCCTCGCGCAGGAGCACGGGGACGAGGAGGGGGACGCGCCTACTCGGCTCCGTCGCCGTAGACTTCGAGCTCGGCCACGCCCATCTGGGTGCCCTCCTGCCGGGGGCCGTCGGGCTTCAGGGCGAGGATGCGCACGTAGCGGGCCGGCGTCGGCTCGAAGGTGTGGGCCTGCTTCCCGCCTGTGCAGCCGGTGCGGTGGGCGACCGTCTTCCAATCGCCCTTGCCCGTCGCTGAGACATTGACCTTGTATTCGGTCGCGAACACCGGCGCGAAGGTGATGACGACCTTGCGGATGCGATGGACCGCCTTGAGGTCCACGTGGTAGGCCCACGGCCATTCGCCGCCCGCCTGTGCCCACGTGGCTGGATCGCCGTCCACGCCATTGCGTGCGAAGTGCTTCCCGCTGTTGACGGAGAGGCGCCTGGCGCCCTTGATGTCGAGGAGCTTGGCCCGCTTGTGCGAGGCCAGGTTGCCGGGCGGGACGGCCGGCTTGGGACGGCGAGGCTCGGCGAGTGCCTTGCGCAGGGCGACGAGCTGGTTGACGAAGGGCTGCGGGATGAGGCCGCTGGGGCAGATCGGCACGTCCCAGGTGACAACGCCCTCGCCGTCGATGATGTCGCGGCACCAGTCGATGACCAGGCCGTCGGCGAAACGCGGCTTGTTGCCCTTGCACCACGACGTGCCGAGGTAGCTGAGCATGTGCCATTGGGCGCCGCCGACCCAGCGTCCGTCGCACTCGACGCGGCCGGGGTCGGTGATCTCGCCGGCCGTGTAGTCCTCGTGCTCGGTGACCGTGACGATGGGGTACTTGACGCCGGGGTTGAAGGCCAGGATGCTCTCGGGGTTGCCCGCGCGGGCCGCGGCGGCGAAGCTCGCGAAGTTCGGCGGCTCGGGGTGGCGGTACATGACATCTGCGAAGTAGCAGCCATCGAACCACCAGCCGTGCACGCTCTTGCCCCAGCGCTGCGACCACTCGCGGATGACGGCCTCCCAGCGGCGCTGGAACTCGGCGAGCCGTCCGCCCACTGGCTCGCCGGGCAGTTGCCAGCCGCCCTTGCGGCCCCAGAGCCATCCGAGCTTCTTCCTGGCGACGTGGTCGGCGGCGGGCGCCCCGCTGGGCAGGTAGACCATGAGGCGGATGCCGTGGGGCTCGAGTGCCTTGGCGAGGTCAGCGATGAGGTCGCGCCGCGAGCACTTGCTGGGCGCGATGCCTGTGAGCCTGTCGTACGTGGCGTTGGGCGCGCAGTAGTGGCCGGAGTTCTGGCCGATGGTGATGACGTAGTACTTCCCGCCGATCGCTTCGAGCTGCTCGACGAGGCCGGGCACGTCGAAGGCATCCACCTGCCGGTTCCATGCCTCGGCCGTCGTGTCCTTGCCGGTCAGGTAGTGGGTGAAGACGCCCCACTGCGCGTCCCTGAACCAGTCGGTGCGATGGCCTTCCGGGGCAGCCGTTCCGGCCGCAAGGACCGCGCCGCACAGGGCCAGCATGGAGAGGGCGCCGAGAAGCGTGCACGACATGTTCATTGCCGACCGGCCTCCGCCCTACTTCGCCTCGTACTTCAGCCCGCCGATGGCGGCGCCGCCGACCTTGCGGATGCGGCAGGCAGCGGCCCAGCCGCCTCCGTGGTTGATGACCTTCAGCATCAGGGCGTTCCAGCCCTTGGCGAGCCTGGCCTTCACGATGTCCTGGCGAGGCGCTATCCCGCGGTCGGTGTTGTTGGCATGGATCACCTTGCCGTTGAGCCACACCTTGATGGCGTCGTCGCTGCCCAGCTCGAACTGCACGTCCTGCTCGGCGGGCGACCAGACGCGGGTGCGGAGATAGACGGCCACGTCGTTGATGCCGCCGACCGCGCTGCTGAGGTTGATCTCCCAGGAGCCGATGCCCTTGGTCAGCTTCGTCCACTTCACGTCCTTGGCGTCGGGCTGCTCGGGCGGGAAGGCGATGCCAAAGAGGGCGCGGGCGTCCTTGTCCTTCTGCTGGTAGTGGGGCGAGACGAGCCAGTCGAGGATGTATCCCTCGAACTGCTCGATGGCGTTGACGATCTCCTGCGCCCGCTGGCGGATCGTCGGGTCCTCGACGGCGGCGAGCACCTTGCCGATGACGGCCCGCGCGCGGCTCTTGTCCTTGCCGCGGAGGCGGTCGGCGATCTGGATCGCCGCGAGCGCGGCCTCCGCCTTCAGCGCCTCGTCCTGGAGATACGGCTCGACGATCTTCAGGCCCACCGCAGGGTCGGCGCTGCCGAGGCCGGCGAGAATGAGCTTCTTGTCCTCGGGACGGTCGGCGAGCTCGATGGCGCGGACGAACATGGCCGTCGGGTCCTTGGCCATGCCGGCCATGCGGACGTAGCCTCGGAGTGCGAGCACCCTGTGCGCCTGGTTGTCGGTCTTGCGTGCCAGGGCGAACAGCTCGTCGGCGGGCCCGGGGGTCGGCCAGTCGGCGAGGGTGCGGATCGCGGCGTCGCGGATGGCGGGGTCGGTGGCCTCGACGGCCCCGCGGACGGCTGCCAGCGCCTTGGGCGTCGCCGCACGGCCCAGGAGCCGCAGCAGAGCGGGCTTCGCCTCGGCGGGCGCTCTGCCCAACGCCGCTAGGACGGGCGCCGCCTGCTTCTCGGCGTCCTTGATTCGCCGGAACACGGCGCCCACGGCCTGCTCGATGGCCGGCCGGTCCTTCGGGTCGTGGGGCTTGACGGCGAGTTGGACGAGTGCTCCGAGCTGCGCCTCGCCGGCCAGTGCGCCGAGCGCCTTGATGGCCTCGCGGCGGACGGCGTCGTCGGGCTCGCCGCGGGCCAGCGCCATCAGGTCGCCTGCACTCGCCACGGCGCGGCGGCTGGCGAGGACGCGGATAGCCTCGACGCGCTGGCCTGCCTCACCGGCCTTCGCGAGCTTGACGAGCGCGGCGTCCACCCCCTCACCACGCAGCAGGACGAGGCTGCGGCGCGCCATCTGCTGCTCCGCGCCGCGCGCCCCTGCCGCCTGCGCCACGAGCAGCGAGGCCGTTGAGGCGCCGCCGACGCCGCCGAGGGCCTCGATGGCGGCGATGCGGACCGCCTCCTCCTGGCTCTTCGTCGCGGCCACCACCGCGGGCTTGGCAGCAGGATCGCCACGCTGGCCGAGCGCCGCGAGCAGCAGCACCTGGCCTTCAGGCGCGAGGGTGGGCAGGAGCCCGGCGAGGGTCTTCGTCGCCTCGGTGCCCTTGGTCTCGGCTGCGAGGCCGATGGCGGTGGCCCGCAGCTCGGCGTCCTGGCTCCTGATGCCCTGCACGAGCAGCGCGGCACCCTCGGCCCCCCGAGCGGCCACAAGGCCGTGGAAGGCGCCGATGCGGAACTGCCGCGGCGCCTCCTCGCGGTAGAACAGGCCGTAGATGCGGGCCGCCTCGGCGTTGCTGCCCGATGCCAGCAGGCCCTCGGCGCAGGTCATCAGCCCGCGGTCAATGGCCC
>CAZDNN010000406.1:0-6086 GCA_964506385.1 uncultured Planctomycetota bacterium | reverse complement strand
CGTGCAACGGCAGCCACGGGGCCGTCCGCTACCGGATGGACGCCGACGGCTCGAGCGTCCGCCAGCTCTGCTTCGAGCAGGGCCACGACTTCAACCCCGCCGTCCTGCCCAACGGCCGGGTGCTCTACCTGCGGTGGGAGTATAGCGACCTGCCTCACGCGAACAGCCGCATCCTGTTCTCGATGAACCCCGACGGCACGGGGCAGATGGCGGTCTACGGGCGGAACTCCTACTGGCCGAACTTGCTGTTCGGCGCTCGGCCGCTCCCTGGGCACTCGGCTCGCTTCGTGGGCATCGTGGCCGGGCACCACGGCTCGTATCGCGAGGGGGAGCTGGTCGTCTTCGACGCATCGCGGGGGCGAGGCGAGGCGGACGGCGTCGTCCGGCGCATCCCAGGACGCGGTGGTTGCGCCGTAGAGGCGCTTGCGCCCCCGCCGCCAATCGCGGAGAATGGACGGGTTGGTGGGATGGCAGGGTGGGCCAGGGAGCTGACGGAAGGATGATGCGCACCCGATTCTTCTCCCTTCTTCTGTTCGCCATCGCGGCGACCGCTGCGGCGGAGCCATCGAAGCGAGGGCCCTGGCGGGAGGCCCTTGCGAGGGCCTTCGGCCGCGGGCCGTCGCGCGCCGTCGCCGAGGCCGTCAAGCGCTTCCCCGAGGCGCGGGACCGCCTCGCCGTCGTCGCCGACTGGGTGCTCCAGGACAAGCTCGAGGCCGGGAAGGGCCTTCGCGAGGCGGCGCTGAAGGCTGCCATCGGGAAGGTGGCCGAGGGCGACCGGGCACTGAAGGCGGAGCTCAGCGCCCTCGAGGCTGAGGGCGCGCCCGCCCCCGACCCGCGCTGGGCCGACCTCTACCTGCGAGCCTGCGAGCGACGCCGCGCGGAGCGGCTCAGGCCCCACGAGGGGCAGATCCGCCGGGTCGCCTTCACCAAGCACTACAACCTCGGCGGCTCCCACTACGCCTACACCGAGGGCCAGAGCGACGCTCAGGCCGAGCGCCACTTCAAGCCCGGCGCCGCCCTCTGCCTGCTCGAGATGGACGGCCCGCACGGGACGGTGACGACCCTCATCGACGACCCCAAGGGCGTGATCCGCGACCCCGACGTCTCCTTCGACGGCCAGCGCATCCTCTTCGCCTGGAAGAAGGACCTGAAGAAGGACGACTACCACCTCTACGAGATGACCGTCGCGGACCGCACGGTGCGCCAGCTTACCGACGGCCTCGGCGTCGCCGACTACGAGGGCTGCTACCTGCCGAGCGGCGACATCGTCTTCAACTCCACCCGCTGCGTGCAGATCGTCGATTGCTGGTGGACCGAGGTCAGCAACCTCTACACTTGCGACGGCGACGGACGCTACCTCCGACGCCTGAGCTACGACCAGGTCCACACCAACTTCCCCACTGTCACGCCTGACGGCCGGGTGATCTACACCCGCTGGGACTACAACGACCGCGGCCAGATCTTCCCACAAGGCCTCTTCCAAATGAACCCCGACGGCACGGCCCAGACGGCGCTCTACGGGAACAACTCGTGGTTCCCCACCACCATCCTCCACGCGCGCGGCATCCCGGGCTCGCGCAAGATCGTGTGCGTCTTCTCCGGCCACCACTGCCACCAGCGTGGCCACCTTGCCCTCCTCGACCCCGCCAAGGGCACCGAGGAGAACCTCGGCGCCCAGCTCATCGCCCCCGTCCGCGAGACACGCGCCGTCCACGTGGACGCCTACGGCCAGAACGGCCCGCAGTTCCAGTACCCCTATCCGCTGAGCGAGACCGACTTCCTGGTGACCATGGACCCCGTTGGCAGCCCCAACAGACAGTACCCGCGGCCCTACGCCATCTACTGGATCAACGCTGACGGCGAGCGCGAGCTGCTCGTCTCCGACCCGAAGATCTCCTGCAACCAGCCCGTGCCGCTCGCCCCGCGGGCCGTGCCCCACAAGCGGCCGAGCCTCGTCAACTACCGCGAGGGCGACGCCGTCGTCTTCATGCACGACGTTTACGCAGGCGCCGGCCTGCCGGGCATCCAGCGCGGCACCATCCGGAAGCTCCGCGTCGTCACCATGGAGTTCCGCGCCGCCGGCATCGGCAGCAACAGCAATCGGGGCCCCGCCGGCGGCGCCATGGCCAGCACCCCGGTCTCGATCCAGGGCGCCTGGGACCCCAAGCGCGTGCTCGGCACCGCCACGGTCTACCCCGACGGCTCCGCCTGCTTCACCGTCCCGCCCCACACCCCCGTCTACTTCCAGGCGCTCGACGCCAACGGGCACGCCGTGCAGACCATGCGGAGCTGGGCCACCTTCCAGCCCGGTGAGCGGAGCTCCTGCGTCGGCTGCCACGAGACCAAGCACACCCCGCCGGCCATGACCCACACGGCCGAGGCCATGACCCGCGGGCCGGAATCGCTCGTGCCCTGGGAGGGCGGCGCCGAGGCCTTCAGCTTCATCAAGCACCTCCAGCCCATCCTCGACCGCCACTGCACCCGCTGCCACAATCAGCGCGGCGCCCTGCCTGAGCCCGTCACTAAGTCCTTCGATCCAAAGACCATGCGGCTCGTCGCGCCCATCGGCAAGGCCGAGTGGCGCCACACCACGACACAACCCGGCCCGAAGTGGCACGCCGTCGGCTACGACGACTCGAAGTGGGCCGTCGCCCCCGGCGGCTTCGGCGACAGAGGCGTCCCCGGCGCGCGTGCCCACACGCCGTGGAAGACCCCCGACATCTGGCTCCGCCGCACGTTCCGTGTCGAGCGGGTGCTGTCAGCGCCGAGAGTGCTCCTCCACCACGACGACGACGCCGAGGTCTACGTCAACGGCCGTCTGGCCGTCAAAGCCCCAGGCTACGTCAGGACGTACGTCGTCCTCCCCATGCGCCCCGAGGCCGCCCGCACCCTTGCCGTGGGGGTGAACCTGCTGGCCGTCCACTGCGTCTACCGCGGCGGCGGACGCTACATAGACGCCGGGATCGTGGACATGGCGCCAGAGGGGGCGAAGCGCGCTGCCAAGCCCCTCCCGCCCGGCGTCGAGCCCGCCTTCAGCCTGCTCGGCACACAGACCCTCGACGGCCGCAGCCAGCGCAAGTGGAGCGACGCCTACAAGGCCCTCGCCAACCGCAAGTTCTGCAACTGGGTGAACGTCCAGTCGGCGCCGCCCATGCTCCCGCCCTACAGCGCCGGCGCCGCCCGCAGCAAGCTCATCACGCTGCTCGCGGGGGGGCACTACGACGTGAAGCTCTCGCCCCGCGAGATCGCCCGCTTTGCCCTCTGGATCGACCTGTTGGTGCCCTATGTCGGCGACTACCGCGAGGCCATGGCCGACAACCAGATCGCCAAGTACGACCGCTACCTCGCCAAGCGCCGCCGCCTCGCCGAGCTCGAGGCCCGCAACATCCAGGCCCTGCTCGACGCCCGCCGGTAGGCTTGCCCGGCGCATCCGTCGTGGGAGGGCGAGGCTCCTGCCGAGCCGCCCCTCACACGACCTGCCCGTCACGTGCCTGGCCTGCGGCGTCCTCGCCGGCCGCTTGGCGCAGGCGGTCGAGGTCGCGGCGGAGGGCGTCGGCGAAGAGGCTGAAGTCGATGCTGTGGATCAGCAGGTTCAGCCCCGCCCGCATCCAGGCGATTTCCTGGTCGAGGTTGCCCCAGTAGTGGATGCCGGCGCCGACGCCCGCGGCGCGGGCGGTGCCGATGATGCGGCGGACGGCCTCGTCGAAGCGCGGGTGGCCATACTGCTCGGGGATGCCGAGGCTGCACGACAGGTCGTGCGGCCCGATGAGCACGGCATCGAGGCCGGGCACGCCGAGGATCGCGTCGAGCGCCTCCATGGCCGGCACGCTCTCCACGTTGACCACCATCACGCTCGCCACGTTGCGTTGGGCCAGGTAGTCGGCCAGCTCGGGCTCGAGGGCCTCGGTCCCGTCGAGCGCCCCTTCGAGGCGGCGGCCCTTCAGCGGGCGCAGCTTCGCGGCGCCACGCAGAGCCTGGACCTGCTCGGCCGACTCCACATAGGGGAAGACGACGCCGTGGGCGCCGCCGTCGAATGCCTTGCAGGCCTCGAAGGGATCGGGCTTCGGCACCCGCACGACCGGCGCGATGCCGCTCGCCGCGAAAGCCTGGCACATCCACGCCAGGGTCTCGCGGCCTATGGGGGTGTGCTCGGTGTCCAGGAACACGAAGTCCACCCCCGCGCTCGCCGCGGCGCCGACGAACCGCGGTGAGGTCGAGCCGACCATGGTCCCGAACACCCGGCGCCCGCTTCGCAGCGCCTCCGACAGCTCGCGTCCCAGCATGGTCTCATCTCCGAGAGAGGGTTCCAGATCGTGGCGGCGCCGCCGTCGGCCTCCTCCACCGACAGGTACCGGTTGAGTCTCTCGAGCTGCTTCGCGATCGGCATGCGCAGGCTCTCCAGCGAGCTTGGCATGCGCTACGACCAGTTCCTTGTACCCTCTCGCCGCCCCTTCGCGCAAGCCCGATGTGTCGGCGGGGCGCTGGCCTTGCCTGTCGTGGGGCGGCGCGGTATGCTCGGGGGCATCTCCGTGCAGGCCGAAGTGGAGCAGACGCCGATGACTGCGCAGCATCTTTCCCGATGGTGGCCGATGGCGGCCGCAGTGCTGCTGGCGGGGTCCTGGGCACGCGGGGCAACGCCCTCGACGGCCCGCGAGATCTCCGATCGCGTTGTCCTCGTCCGCGACGACGCCGGCAACTGGGGCGGCACTACGATGGGCATCACCCATCAGGTGGCGCCCGGCTACGAGGCGAAGAAGGTGCTCGACCTCAGCGGCGTGCACGAGGCATTCTGGGCGACGATCGACGAGGTCCGCCTGTCTGCCTTCTTCTGCGTCCGCGACTACTCGAAGCACGCGACGGGCAAGGCCAACGGCCTCGACGAGGCGATCGAGATCGTGGTCAACGGCAATCCCCATCGCATCCCGACGAATGCGGGGCTGCCGGCGTGGGACGACCGCAGATCGCCGGCGAGCTTCTTCCGCTGGCACGACGTCCCGATCCCGAAGGGCGAGCTGACCCGCGGCTCGAACGAGATCGTCTTCCGCAAGGCGCCGACCGAGGGCAAGGGGCCCGACGACTACCTCTACCTCGGCATCGACAACACCGTGGCCGGCGGAAAGAGCTGGGTGAAGCTGGGCAAGGGCACCCACTGGCGGCAGGACAAGCTGACCGTGCCCGGCGGCAAGGGCGAGTACATGGTCCGGCTCTATCTCCTCCGCGGCGAGCGGCGCCTCCGGGCGACGTGGGATGCGAAGGAGCATCGCTTCGACGACCCCGCCGGCGTCATGCATTACGCCGGCTCCCACGGTGGCCCGCTGCGGGTCGAGTGGGACGCCGCGCGGCTCGATCCCCTCGCGCCCGTCTCCGTGGCCGTCGAGGTGGCAGGGGAGGGGAAGACGCCGTTTCAGTGGCTCGACAAGCAGAAGGAGCCCGTCGCCAAAGCCGCCGCCAGGCAAGGCCCACGCTTCGAGGCAAAGCTCGCCCCGCCGCTGTCGTTCCGCCCCGGCGGCATCGTGCTCGGCAAGGGCCTGCGACTGCGGAGCGTGACGCTCACCGCCTCGCGGAACTACCATCCGCTGCCTCGCCGCATCGACATGGCCCCCCGCATCGCCGAGCCCAGGAGCGTCCCCAGCGAGCGCACGCCTGAATGCACCGTCCAGGGGCCGCGCGTCAGCCTTGTCAACGGCAGCCTCCTCTGCGCGTTCGAGACCGCAGGCGACAGGCTGCGCTTCGCCCGCCTCCACAACGAGTTGGCCGCTGCTGAGATGGTCCGCCAGCCCGACCACTCGGCGCTCTTCCTGGTCGAGGTGGCCGGCAAGCGCTACGCCGGCTCCCGCGACTTCGTCTGCAAGGGGACGGCGCGCATGCCCGGCAGGCAGGGATTCTCCGCAACGCTCGCCTGCCAGGAGGCGGGGCTTGAAGCCACGCTCTCAGCATGGGTTGACGACGGTCTGCACATGGGACTCAAGCTCACGAACCGATCGGACAAGCCGCTCGACTTCAAGGTCGCCTTCCCCCATCTCGCCGGCCTCGCGCTGTCGAAAGAGCCGGCGGACGATTGCTACTTCTTCCCCTGGGGCGGCGGC
>CAZDNN010000405.1:0-6087 GCA_964506385.1 uncultured Planctomycetota bacterium | reverse complement strand
CAACTTCAACGACCCGACCGAGCCCGCCAAGATCATGAGGATCGACAAGGACGACAACATCACCGAGCTGGTGGCCCTGCCCGACCATCCGGGCACCGAGAAGCACGCGGCGCCGCTCGGCATCGACATCGGCTCCGACGGCAACCTCTACGTCGCCGACAACCAGTCCTTCTACACCCCCGACGCGTTCAACTCGCGGCTCCTGCGGGTCGTCATGAAGGACGGGAAGGCCGAGAAGGTCGAGGTCGTGGCCACAGGCTTCTTCATGGCCAACGCGGTGGCCTGCCGAGGCGACTACGTGTACATGACCGAGAGCAAGCTCGACCTGAAGGCCAGCCCCATGCCCAGCGGCGTCTACCGCTTCAAGATCGCTGAACTAGACGCCTCGAACCCCGTTGTCGTGAAGCCCGGCGGCGAGGACCCGCATCTGGTCGCGAAGCTCGAGACGAAGAACATGGACTGGGTGGGCGCCAACGGCATGGGCTTCGCCAAGGACGGCACGATGTACGTCTGCAACTTCGGCGACGCCGCGCTCGAGAGCTTCACCTTCGACGGCGAGGGGAAGGTCAAGGAGCACAAGGTCGTGGCGCAGGGACAGGGGATGCTGAGCTGTGACGGGATGAAGGTCCACCCCGAGACGGGCGACGTCTACATCGCCGACTTCCTCGGCAACGCGCTCCACAAGGTGGACGTCAAGACGGGCAAGGTCACGACCCTCGCCAAGAACGACAACACCGACGGGGCGGACGGCGCCCTCGACCGGCCCTCCGAGCCCTGCATCCGGGGCAATCGGTGCTACGTCTCCAACATCGACCTGCCCCTCGCCGGCAACAGCTACGACGAGCCCCACAGCATCTCGATTGTCCCGCTGGAGAAGTAGACGCCATCACCCAGTGACAGCCGCGTCTCCAGCGGGCATCTCCACTCCAGGCGCCGACCGCTGCCGGCCGCCATTTCCCGCTTGATCCCCGTCCGGCGCCGGCTATACTGGCAGACGGCAGGGGAATTGCTCTGTTCCCGGGACGCCGAGTCACCTGGGAGGTGAAGCCATGCCGCTACGCCCTCCTGTCCACGCTGACGATCGCTGGTATCCGTCTCGTCGCGCGGAGCTGATCCGCAGGCTGACGGAGTTTGTGCCCGAGCGCGACGATGCCTGTGAGGCGGTGGCCGTGGTGGCTCCGCACGCGGGGTATGACTACTCGGGTGCCGTGGCGGGGGCCGCCTACGCCCGGGTAGTGGTGCCGGGCGACGTCGTGCTCCTGTCGCTCCACCACAGGCCGTCCTCGGGGCCGGCATTCGCGCTCTTCGACGAGGGGGTGTGGCAGACGCCGCTGGGGGACGTCCCGATCGCCACGCAGCTCGTCGCGGCCATCGCGGCGGAGTGCCCCATGGTCGAGGCCGATTGCCGCGTGCACTTCGACGAGCACTCCGGCGAGCTTCACGTGCCGTTCCTCCAGTTCCGCAACCCGCACGTCCGCATTGCGCCGATCTGCATCACCCACGCCACGGCGGCCTCGGCCTGCGAGCTTGGGGAGTCACTCGCGCGTGCCGTCGAGCGGCTCGGCCGGCCGGCGCTGCTCGTTGCGAGCACGGACCTGAGCCACGAGCAGCCGCAGAGGGCGCCGTCGGGCGCCGGCATCCTGAGCGGCGAGAACCTGCGCGACTACGTCTGCCGCCAGGACGACAAGGTGCTCGACCGGATCCTCGCGCTCGACGCAAAGGGGCTTTGGGAGACGCGCGAGCGCGAGGGCGTGACGATGTGCGGCTTCGCCCCCGTGACGGCGGCGCTCGCCTATGCCAAGGCACGCGGCGCGACCCGCGCCGAGCTCGTCGAGCACACCACGAGCGCGGACGTCAGTGGCTCGTACCACTACATCGTCGGCTATGCCGGCGTCATCATCCGATAACGGCCGAGGGGGCGCGCCGCCTGTTCCCGAAGAGTTGAGGAGAGCCTCGTTGCTGATCTGCGTCGGCTCCATCGCCTTTGATTCCGTCGAGACGCCCGAGGGCCGCGCCGACGAGGTGCTGGGCGGCTCCGCCGTCTTCTTCGGGCTCGCCGCCAGCTTCTTCGGCCCCCTCGGCCTCGTCGGCGTGGTGGGCGAGGATTTCGATGAGGCGAACCTCGAGCTGCTGCGCAGCCGCGGCATCGACACGGCCGGCGTCGAGCGCGTTCCAGGCCGCACCTTCCGCTGGGCAGGCCGCTACCGCGACGACATGAACGTCCGCGAGACGACCGACCTCCAGCTCAACGTCTTCGGCGACTTCGACCCCACGCTCCCCGATGCCTACCGCGACGCCGACTACTGCTTTCTCGCCAACGGCAGCCCCGCTATCCAGCATCGTGTCATCGACCAGCTCCGCAAGCCCACCCTCGTCCTGGCCGACACGATGAACCACTGGATCCGCGACACCCACGACGACGTGATCCGCTTGCTCGGCCGTGTGGACGGCGTGATCGTCAACGACGAAGAAGCCCAAATGCTCGCCGACCGGAAGAACCTCGTTGCGGCGGCGCGTGCCGTGCAGCGCATGGGGCCGAAGATCGTCGTGGTCAAGAAGGGCGCCCACGGCTGCCTCGTCCTCGCCGAGGACGCGATCGTGCCGATCCCCGCCTACCCGCTCGAAGAGGTGCGCGACCCGACGGGGGCCGGCGACTGCTTCGCGGGGGCCTTCATGGGCCACCTGGCGCAGGCGGGTGACCCGTCGATGGCGACGCTCCGCAAGGCGGCCGTCTACGGCACCCTCGTCGCCTCGTTCAACTGCGAGGGCTTCAGCGTCGATCGCCTCCGCGAGGTGACCCGCGGCGACATCGAGGCGCGCGCCGAGGCTTTCGCCGAGATGCTGCGGCTCTAGGGGCGTGCGCGTGCGGGCGTTCATCGCCATCGAGTTCGACGACGCGATTCGCCGCCTGCTGGTGCAGGCGCAGGAGCGGCTGCGCGAGGCCGGCTGCAAGGTCCGGTGGGCGCGGGCTGAGCAGATGCACGTCACACTGAAGTTCCTGGGCGAGATCGACCCTGCGACCGTAGAGGCCGTGGCCGAGGCGATGGCACACGCGGCCGAGGCCGCCGCGCCCTTCGAGGTCGATGTGGCGGGTCTCGGCGCCTTCCCGCCCCGGGGCGCCCCGCGGGTGGTGTGGGCCGGCGTCGAGGACCCTGGCGGCCACATCCAGCGGCTTCAGGCGCGCCTCGAGCGGCGCCTCGAGCGGCTGGGCTTCGAGCGCGAGCGGCGGGCCTTCCACCCGCATCTGACCCTCGGCCGCGTGAAGGACCGACATGGCGCCGACCGCCTGCGCGAGCGGATCGAGGGGCAGCCGGCGCGCCGATTCGGCCGCCAGCGCATCGAGGAGCTCGTGCTCTTCCAGAGCGAGTTGAAGCCGGCCGGCGCGGTCTACACGCCCCTGCGCCGTCAAAGACTGGGCAGAGAGGACTGAGCGGCATGCCGGGCAGCGATGAAACCAAGCGGCTATTCGTGGCGGCCACGCGCCAGAACGAGGGGAAGACGACGGTGAGCCTGGGGCTCTTGTCCGCCTTCCACGAGATCTGCCCGCCGGTGGGCTTCATGAAGCCCGTGGGCCAGCGTTACGTCGAGGTCGAGGACGTGCGGGTAGATGAGGACGTGGCGCTGATGCGCGCCGTCTTCGAGCCCGAAGCCGGCCTCGCCGACATGAGCCCGGTGACCATCGGCTCGAGCTTCACTCGCGACTACATCCGCAACCCTGACCCCGAGAAGATCGAGCGCCACATCCTCGAGTCGTACGAGCGCGTCGCCCGCGGCAAGCACTCCGTGATCATCGAGGGCACGGGCCACGCCGGCGTCGGCTCAGTGTTCGACATGTGCAACGCCCGCGTCGCCAAGCTGCTCGGAGCGAAGGTCGTCATCGTCACTGGCGGCGGCATTGGCCGGCCCATCGACGAGGTCATGCTCAACCGCAGCCTCTTCGCTCAGTATGGGGTCGAGCTGCTCGGCGTGATCCTCAACAAGGTGCTGCCCCACAAGCTCGAAGAGATCGCCGCCGTCGTCGAGGACGGCCTGGCACACCAGGGCATCGAGCTCCTCGGCGTCATGCCCTACGAGGAGATCCTGGCCAATCCCACCATGCAGCAGGTGCTCGACGAGCTCCACGGCGACCTGCTCCACGGCCGCGACTTTCTGGGCAACGAGATCCAGACCGTCATCGTCGGCGCCATGACCGCCCACCGCGCACTCGACTACATCTACCGCCGCTGCCTCCTCATCACCCCGGGTGACCGCGAGGACCTCATCCTCGCCGCCATGAGCAGTTGCGCCGTCGGCATGGACAAGAGCAACTGCGTCGCCGGCATGCTTCTCACCGGCGGCGTCACCCCCCAGAAGAACATCCTGCGCCTGCTCCGCCGCACCCAGATCCCCGTCGTGCTCGTCGATGACAGCAGCTACGCCGCCGCCACGGCCGTCAAGGATCTCCAGATCAAGATCCAGCCCCTCGACCGCAAGAAGATCATTACCGCCCGCCGCCTCGTCAAGCGCCACGTCAACGTCCAGCGGATCGTCGAGAGCCTGTGAGGCGCGTCGCGTGCCGAAGGAGGCGGCGCGGGGAGCCACTGGCGCCGCGGTCCTTCCTCTGGCCGCGCATCACGCATCCTCTCGCTCCCGCTCCGCGTCGCGTCCATAGAGGTGCCCGTTGGCGGGGGCCTGGTGGCCGAGGGGGCGGGGCCGCTCGATCTCGAAGAGAATCCTGCCCTTCTCGAAGATCGTGACATTCCCCGTGGACTCGCTGATGGCGATGGCGACGGCGCTGGTGGCGGCGGTGACGGCGGCGGCCGACTGGTGACGCGCGCCGAGGCCGCTCGGGAGGGGCCGCCCGGGTATGGTCGAGCGCAGGAAACGCCCCGCACACTCGACGACGCCGTCGTCGCGCACGACAAAGGCACCATCCAGAGTGGCATACTCCTTGATCGTCTCGGTGAGGCCCGGGTCGAGGATGTTCCGCTCGTCCTCGGGGTAGCCGCGGAACGGATTGAGGATGAGCTGATCGGAGTGGCGGAGCACCTCCTCGGTGTCGCCGAGGACGAAGATCGTGCCCACCGGCCGCCCCTCGCGGCCCTCGATGCCGAGCGAGACCGCCAGGCCGAGCACCCGCTCGAACACCTCGGTCCGCACGTGGCTGGGGATCTCCTCGGCGCCGGTGGCCTCGAAGAGCTCGAGCTCCTCCCCCACCTCGGCGACGAAGAGCGTGTCCACCACCTCGCTCCCCGCCACGCCCGACAGGCACAGCACCCTGTCGCCCCGGCCGATCAGGCCCCGCGACATCGCCAGCAGGATCGCCACCTTGACCTGGCCCGTCCGCGTCAGGCGCACGCTGGGCACCTTGAGCGTCGTCGCGCCCACCGGCGCGCACGCCTCGTCGCACGCTCCTTCGTCCCGCGTCGCCAGGATGAGCTTGACATCCCCCGTGTCCTCCAGAAACTCCGCTACCGTCTCGCTGTCCGGGAACACGTCCGCATACCCCACGATCGCCCGGATGTCCACCCGCGTGCAGATCTCCCGCGCCGCTGCCAGGAGCGACCGGGTGACCGGGTGCTGCTCTTGCTCTGGCCTGCTCTGCTCGCTCATGGTTGCTCCTCGGCCGGCCCCTGCACGCCCCTCTCCACGGTATTGTTCGGCTTGTGGCGGGGGTTGTCAAGGCGGTTCGGCTTTTGATGGCGGGCAGCCGCTCTGCTATAATCGCCTCTGGCACAAGAGGGACGGGCAGGAGGCGAGCGATTGGGAACGATTGCGCTCGAAGAGCGGCTCGCCGAGCTGAAGCGGCGGCGCAATGCGGTGATCCTCGTCCACAACTACCAGCGGGGCGAGGTGCAGGACGTTGCCGACTTCACAGGCGACTCGCTGGGCCTCTCGCAGCAGGCGGCGAAGACGGACGCCGAGGTGATCCTCTTCTGCGGCGTCCACTTCATGGCGGAGACCGCCAAGATCATCTGCCCCGACAAGACCGTCCTCATCCCCGACCCCCACGCCGGCTGCCCCATGGCCGACATGATCACGACCCGCGAGTTCGCCGAGGCCAAAGCCCAGCATCCCGATGCCGTCGTGGTCTGCTATGTGAACTCG
>CAZDNN010000404.1:0-6110 GCA_964506385.1 uncultured Planctomycetota bacterium | reverse complement strand
AGGAGGCCTGGGGAGGGGGCCGCCGGGGGTCCCCGCGAGGCTGGCGGCCAGGGATGGGAAGGGCCCCGAGGGCGAGCGTGACGAGGGCCGGCAGCCGTGGTGCGGGGGCGGCCGGACAGAGCGCCCGGTGGCGGTCACGTGGCGTGGGCTTTGTTCTCCAGTGTGCCCAGTGCGAGTTTTCCAGACGCGGGCACCGTCCCCCAAGCGAAGCCTTGGCGGAGGGCTAGCCCCCTTCGTCGTCGTCATCGGCCAGCAGATCGCGCTTCGGCTCGGGCGGCGGCGGAGGCCGTGGGGTCGGGAAGACGGCCGCGTCGCGCTCGAGGCGGGAGCGGAAGGTCTCGGCGTCGGGGTCGGGAGGGCCCCAGGCCGCCTCGGCCTGGGCGGCGACCCGCAGGCGCAGGGGGTCGGCTGCATCCCCCACCAGCGCAGTCACCAGCGGGGAGGCGGCCGACGGGGGCGCCTGCTCGACGATGCGGATGCCCCGCCAGGCGGCGAGACCCTCGAGACGGGCCCTCGTGGCGGGGTCGGGGGGCAGGAGGCCCCTCGGCAGGGCATTGAGCTTGTAGTGCGCTCCGAGCTCGATGAGCTGCATCGAGCCGGTGACGCCGATGGAGGCGTTCTCGTGGGGGCCGAAGGGAGACGGGATGACGCGGACGGGCTGGCCCGGCCAGTCCTGGATCCACAGGCAGGGGATGGTGGGCGGCGCGGCCTTGCGGAAGAGCGTCGCCTTGCGCGGCGGGCGGATGAGCTGGAGGAAGGTCTGCGCGGCGTGGTACGAGCCGGCATCGTCGGCGCCGTGGAGCACCGCCTCGAGGGCGTCCACGCGGACGAAGTAGCCCCCCTGCTTCATCTCGTCGGTGAACGCCAGGCCCCGCACGCCGATGGTCTTGGCAGGGGGGCGCGCCAGGCGCGGCTCGACCACCCAGATGGGCCGCGTGATCCCGTGGCCCCGCTGCTCGCTGATCCGCACTATCGGGGCGTCCATCCCCAGGCGCTGGCGGAGGCCAAGCTGGACGGCCCGCGCCGCGCGCCGCGTGCCCCGCGTCGCCTTCTGCGACACCAGCACGATGCAGAAGTCATCCACGGGGAAGGCGCCGTACGCAAACGTCACCTGCCGCGGCTGCGGGATCACATCGACCTGTTCCGCCAGGCCTCCCGGCTCGGCAGCGGCCGCCATCGTACAGCAGAGCGCCAGGATCGGGACGGATCGACGGGCCATCGGGGTCTCCCTCCGCGGCTATTGTTCCTTCTTCGCGCCGTCGGCGGCGAGGAAGCCGTCGAGGTCGAAGGGCGCGGGGTAGAGGGGGTCGAGCGGCTGGGGCCGCGTGTCGTCGTAGAGGGTGACGCGGTGGATGGTACATCCTTCTGGGCGCAGGCGAAGCACCGTGCCGAGCTCGTCAGGCAGCCAGCAGAGGCGGTTGTTGGAGCCGAGGAGGAACTCCCGGCCGTCCCGCGCCACGAGCACGACCTGCCGCACCACGGGGTCGCGGCGCCACCGCGCGATCAGGCGATACCGCCGCCCGCCCTCGAAGGGCAGCCGAGGCGGCCGTTCCGCCCCCACGCAGCACGCGGCGACACGGCCCCCGACCGTCAGCCCACGCGACCGAAGCAGGAACCTCCGGCGGTCGTCCTCCACCAGGCTGAAGTGCGGGCGCTCGGGGGTGAACTCGACGTGCAGCTCCCCGCGCTCGGGCAGGAGCGGCTTCGCCTCCCCGGGCTTGCGGACGATCAGGCGGCGGTCGTCCTGCCCCTGCCTGTCCACCAGGATGCGTTTCACGGGCGGCGCGGCGCCCGTCCTGATGGTGATGTCGCCGAAGGTCTGGGCCGACGAGAAGCGGTTGCCGTAGGGGTCGGTCAGCACCACGTCGATGTGGTAGGTGCTCTCGGGCTCGAGGACGGGCAGGACAACGCTCGGGCGGCGGGAGAACCGCCAGTCCTCGGCCGTCTGCTTCGCATCGGGGTCGCGCCACCAGGTCACGGCGATATCGGCCATCTCCGGGTTCTCGCGGGAGACGGCGAGCCTGGGGCGAATGCGCGCCCAGTAGCGGCCGTCGGCCTTGCCGAGCTCGACGGCGATGTCGTCGCGGGAGGCGACCTTGGGCGGCGTCTTGTCCTCCTCCGACAGACGCAGGTCGGGGGAGTAGAGGGGGTCGCCGACGTGGCTCTGCACCCAGTCGAGGTAGATCGCCGAGAAGAGCAGGCACTCGCCGAGGGTGTAGCCGCGCAGGAGATGGTGGAAGAGCACCTGGTCGTCGGGCCAGGTGGCGTTGGTATCGTGGGCGCCATGGGCGCTCAGCGCGCAGCAGGTCGCGCCCGCGTCGAGCATGCGCTCGGGGTACGCGCTGTTGCCGTCGTAGAGCTGGGAGACTCGCCGGGACAACTGCCAGCCCAGGCCCGACCGCACGGCGTAGGCGACGGACCCCGGGTAGAAGCCCCGTGTGTAGGGCACCGCCGGCCTTGCGGGGTCAGCGGAGAGCTGTGAGCTGTAGCCGAAGTCGCCGAAGTAGAAGAGCACGCGGCCCCGCTCGTAGGGCTTCGGCGCCTCGGGCGCCTTGTCGCGGAACTCGAAGAAGGCCAGCTCCTCGGCCGCCTGCTCCGCCGAGGCGTACTTGCCGTGCCAGAACCAGCCGAGGAAGGGGGTGAGGTAGCGCTCGCCGTAGAGCGCCCCGTCCACCTGCCCCTTCGCGATCTCCGGGTGCCGGCCGTCGAGCCGGGTGGCCATATACAGCGCCCGGTCGCCGAGCCGGCGCCGCACGGCCGTCGTGAAGTGCGGGATGCGCGGAGCGTCGTAGTCGTAGGACTTGTAGAGGCGGTTCGCGGCCAGGCCGCCGGGCTTACGCCGCTGGTGGACCATGGGGTGGCGGAACGGGTTGGCGCCGGCGAGGGTCCCGCGCAGGCGGCTGGCGATACGCCCCGCAGGCACGTTCTGGACGCCCCACGGGAACACGGTGACCTGATGGTAGCGCGCGACGTTGTGGTAGAGGAGCTGGAGGCGGGACTCGAGCGACGAGCCGTCGTCGCCCGGCGCGCAGTTCCCGCGCACGCCGCGGCTCACGCCGAACGACGCCTCGACCTGCTTGGGCAGGCCGTAGCAGATGGCGAAGCAGAGGATGTGGTCGCGGAGCAGCGTGCCGTCGGGCAGCGCGTTCTTGGGGTCCTCGAGGAACCGCTTGATGGGCGTCTCGATGTCGGCCAGGTAGTTCGCGTCGTCGCGGATGCCATCAGGCCCGGTCATGTCGGGCTCGAACTGGTCGGGCCAGGCGAACTGGCCGCTGTAGCTTCGGGCGCCCCGGCCCTTGACGGCCTTCATGTCGATCCAGGCGGTGAAGCCGTCGGGGAAGCTCTTGCGGTCGGCGAAGCCGACGCCTACCATGCCGCGAGTGGCCTGGACCTCCTGGATGTTGTAGCCGGGCTTCGGCCCGCCGTCGCCGTAGATGACGACGGCGTCTTCCTCCTTCCCGGTAGCGCTCGCCCGGATCGTCAGGCAGGCGCGGTCGGCCGCGTTGAGCTTCTGCGTGTAGAGGGTCACCAGAGCGGTCGCGCTGTAGGGCGGCTTGTCCGGCTGGGTGCCGCCCTTCTTCAAGCGGATGCCCACCCGATTGTCCTGGCTGCCCTCAGGCAGACGCATCTCGTTGAGGCGCTTGGCCTTCGGGTCCGCGCAGTGCAGGCCGAGCAGGTACGGCTTCTTCCCCGTGCCCGGGTCGGTGCGCTGCTCGACATAGTAGCGGGCCACCTCCAGCGAGTCCTGGCCAGGCTCCGAGCCGTCAAGGTCCTCGGTCCAGTCGGCGTTGTAGAGCACGAGCACCTGGTCGGGCGTCGCGCCCGACGAGAGCGCTGCGGCAGCCCAGAGGAGCAGGGTAAGGCGCATCACGGGGTCTCGATGGGTCACGGGACACGGCATTGCCTGTCTCTTCCGATGATAGCGGCGGCGCGGCGCCGAGTCAAAGCGCCGCGCTTGCGCGCCGCGACGAGTCCGGGCATTCTGGAGGCGTCCGTCGATCCGCACTCTCTCGAAGGGGGTCATCACGTGACCATGCTGAGCGGCCATCTCGTGCTGGGCACCCTCGTGCTGCTGACAATCGCCGCCGCGCAGGGGGCGAGCGACGCGGCCGAGCTGGTCCGCAACCCCGACTTCGCGACGGCAGGGGAGGGCGGCCTCCCCGCGGCGTGGGCGGCCTGGACGCCCGTTTGGAAGCCCGCGGCCTGTCGGCTCCAGCGAACCGGGGACGGCTTGCTGGTCGATGCGCCCGATGGCCGCGACGCCGTCGGCGGCGTGACGCAGGACCTGCGCGGCGTCGAGCCGGGCCGGGCCTACGCCGTCGAGGCCGTCTGCGAGCTGCGGGGCATCGCCTCGCCGCTGCGCTCGGCGCTCGTCCGCCTCGGGTGGCTCAAGGGCAAGCGGCCCCTGCATCCTGCCGGACGCCTGGTCCGCGGGCCGGTGGTCGAAGGGGCGGAGGCGACATTTCGCGACATCTACGTGGCCCCGAAGGAGGCCGACGGCGTGCGGCTCTCGCTCGAGGTGAAGTGGCCGGGCACCGGCTCCGTGCTCTGGAAGCGCGTGAGCGTGCGGCCCACCGACCCGCCGAAGCCGCGCAAGGTGAAGCTCGGCTCCGTCTACCTCGTGCCCAGGCGCAGCACGCCCGAGAAGAACCTCGACCTGTGGTGCGCCCAGATCGACGCCGCGGGCAAGCTGGGCCTCGACATCGTGTGCCTCGGCGAGGCAATCACCATGGTCGGCACGGGCAAGACCGTCGCCGACGTCGCCGAGCCCATCCCCGGCCCCTCGACGAAGCGCCTCGGCGAGGCGGCGAAGCGCAACCGCCTCTACGTCGTCGCCGGCCTGAACGAGAAGGCCGGCGAGGCGTGCTACAACACGGCCGTCCTCCTCGACCGCGAGGGCAAGCTCGTCTTCGCCTACCGCAAGGTCCACCTGCCCCGCGAGGAGTGGAAGCAGGGCATCACCCCCGGCACCGACTATCCCGTCTACGAGACCGACTTCGGCGTCGTCGCCATCCAGATATGCTACGACTGGTTTTTCCCCGAGGCGGCGAGTGCCTTCGCGCTGGCGGGCGCCGAGGTGCTCTTCGCGCCGACCTGGGGCAACACCCTGCCCGACAGCGGCGGCCGGGTGGACGGCGAGACCACCTTCCGCGTCCGCGCCCGCGACAACGGCCTCGTCATCGTGCCCTCGGTCTACAGCGGCAACAGCCTCATCATCGACCCCCTCGGCCGCATCCTCGCCTCCAGCGCAGGCAGGGAGGGCGTGGTCTGGGCAGAGGTCGATCTCGCGGCCCGCGAGCGGCTCGACTTCGTCGGCCACTGGCGCGCCATCGGCCCCCGCGACCGCATGCCCGCCACCTACGCCCCCCTGCTGAGAGATCCTGTCTCGCCACCGCAGCCGAAGCACCCTCAGCCATAGTCACAGCGCGCAGGCCTCAGCCACCGATGCCTCCACCTGGGTGTAGCCGCCCGTGTAGCCCTCCTCGCGCAGCCGCTCGAAGATCCGCTTCGCCGCATGGCGCTGCTTGCGGGGGACCCCCTCGTCGTCGGCCAGGATCTGCTCGATGCGACCCAGCAACGGCCCCAGCTTCGGCTTGTGCCGAGATTCCCAGAGGCCGGCAACGATGAACGAGAGCTGGGTGCCCGGCACCACGTCGCACGCAGTGGCCGCAGTGCCCTCCCAAGTCGCGAGTTCTCAAGGGCTCGGATAAGGAGTTCCTGGCCTGGATCGACGCCGACCCGGAGGTCGCAGGCTCCGTGTATGGCGGCCACGACACGCCGTCGCAGGTGCTGCTCCACCTCTACTCCCTGCGGCTCGATCTGGGCAAAGCCAACTTCGAGGAATACCGCCAGCTCGCCCTGGCGACGGCCATCGTGTCTGCCAAGAGGGCCTTCGCGGCCGACATTACGCCGCGTGCTCCGCTCAAGCTTGTGATCAACGGCGACCGACGCCAGCCGGTCAACACGAGAGAGCCCGGCCGCGAGCTCGACAAGAACGACCACATCATCAACTTCCTCAACGAGAACACCATCGAGGAGGAGGTTGTCGTGGGGTATAGCAGCCCGTGGCAGAAGTCCGTTCGGACTGCGTGCGGGTCTTCGGGCCGATC
>CAZDNN010000403.1:0-6135 GCA_964506385.1 uncultured Planctomycetota bacterium | reverse complement strand
CCCCGGCGAGGAGGAGGACGAGGCGGCGCTCCTCGCACGGCTCCTCCGCGAGACGCTGGAACAGGCGGCCGCCAACCGCCAGCCCCGCGGGCGCGCGCCCAGCGATGGCGAGCCGCGGCGCGAGGAGCCCCGGCGCGAGCAACCCGAGCCCGACGAGCACCCGGAGATCACCCCGCACCAGCGCGAGAAGGCGGGCCGCAGCGGCGGACGAAAGTCCTCCGACGACGCCATCGACAGGATGATGCGCGAACTCGAGGACGAGGACGACCCCGACAGCGCCTGACCCCCCGACCGACGGGCGACCGGGCCGTAGCCCCGGGCGGCCACCGGGAGCCCTGGGATCGAAAACGGCCCCCAGCACAGGGCCCTCTAACACCACAACGCTAGTTCGATTCGCCACAGAGGGCAACGACGGCCCAGTCTCAGGACAACAGGCACCGCGAGTTGTCTGGACCGCCCCGCCACAAGAGGCTGCCTCCTCTCGGGGGCCTTGCCCCCAAACCCCCAGGATCTATCGCTTCATGGCCGCCGGCACCCCCATGCTGCACAGATGGCTGAGATGCCGGAGGCCCCCAATGCGGCAAATCCCAGGGGGTCTGGGGGACGGGTCCCCCAGCGACTCAGAGCAGGCGACCCGCCTCGCCTTGGAGTGCAGCATGTTCACCCGTCAGCGCGTCTTCCTGGTCTCTCTGGCGACCTGGGCCGCGAAATCCCGCGTTGCAGTGCCAGGCTGTGTGCGGCCATGGCCCGCATCCGGGAGCCGAGGACCGCCGCGGCCCGGCGGCTCAGGGCCTCCTGTCCTTTCCTCCAACGACTTCCACGGGGATAGGGCCTCCGACAGGCCAAATGGCGAGTGCCGTCCACGGCGGGGTCTTCTTCCTCATCTGACGCCGCAGACCCTCTGGCAGTTCCACCAACTGGACTATCACCATGTTGACGACCGGCAACGTCATGTTGCGGATCGTCAACATGCACGTAAGTGCTTGCCAAGGCTCATCTAAAGCTTCCCAGACGACGCGCAGTGCCAGGGGCATGTTGCCGATCGTCAACATTGCGGTATCCTGAGCGGCCGGAGAGGGTTTGTGACCGTAAGGTACATGGCCGTGGGGCTTGCTCCAAGATCTTGCTGCCTTTGGGGCTATGGCGAGCGGGTTTTCCTGGCAAAGAAGGGCCTGCGAGAGCCTTCGACCGGCACGGCATTTGCTAGTGTCTCCGGTGGTTGCGGGTCTGCCCTGGAGTTTTGCACCATGATTCGCACCGTGCGGCAGGTCAGGCGTTGGCGCAGCGCCCTTTGGGCCGACCAGGGACCAGGAGAGGAGGACGGGCGATGAAGAGACTCGGAGTCGCCGCGGCTGTGTGCCTGCTGTGTGTGATGGTGGCGGGGGTGAACGCGTCCCCGTTCTTCGGCATCCACAGCTTCCAGGATTGGGAGGAGGCGCTGGGAGGCGGTGGCGGCGGCGGCAGTATCATGCCAGTGGATGGCGCCATCTTCCAGGACATGGTCGCCGGAGATGACCAATGGCCGGAGGTCTACAGGGAGAGGACGCTGTTCTTCACCCCTTCAGACCCGACTGGCGGTCTCTACCCCATCGACGGCTACGAGGGCGAAGCCGGCCTGGTCATGTACTGGCAGGACAACCCGGACGGCTACAGCGCTGCCGCGTGGGACTACGTGTACGGCGAGGATCCGGACCTCAGCGGGGCAACGATCGAGTTCTCCATCTTCCCGCCGTGGCCGAGCACCCACTTCTCGCTGAACCTGGTCGACGGGAACGGGAACTACCGCGAGTGGGTCTGGCACGCGCCCGACCCCCAGAACTGGGTGCCGGGCGACCCCGTGGCGGGCCAGTGGAACACCCTGGCGATCAACCCTGCAACAGGCACATCGAGCCTCAACCCCGTTGCGTTGTTCACCCACGACGTCCCGGGTGTTCCCTTCGACCTCAGCAGCATCAACATCCTGCGTTTCGACGAGAACATCCCGCCGCCGCCGGCCGGGTGGCCGCAGGTGCCACCCCCTGTGCTTCCCGACGGGACATGGGTCTACAACCTGTGGAACCACGTGGAGGTGTCGCCGGAGCCAGGAACACTTGTTCTCGTGGGCAGCGGGTTGCTGGGCCTGTGGCTCAAGAGGCGGAAGAAGAAGTAGCGGCGTAGCACACGACGGAGAGAGAGCGGAGCCGGCGCGGCTCAGGTCGCGCCGGCTCTTTTCATGGGCGGTCGGTAGGCAGGGCGGAGGGGGAATGACGAGGGAATGCCAGACGACCGAATGCCAGGTGCCAGACAGGAGAGACGGTCAGGCGGTGCCGGTGCGTCGGCGGCGGTAGGTGTCCACGGCGACGGCGATGACGATGAGGACGGAGATGACGACGAGCTGCCACTCGTAGTCGATGCGGTTGAGGATGCATCCGTTGCGGATGACACCCATGATGAGGGCGCCGGAGAGGGTGCCGAGGATGGTGCCGACACCGCCGCTGAGGCTGCCGCCCCCGATGACGACGGCGGCGATGACCTGGAGCTCGTAGCCCTGGCCCAGTGTGCCGTGTCCGCCGCGGTTGATGGACGCCTCGATCATCCCCGCCACGCCGGCCAGCGTGCCCAGCAGGATGTAGACCAGCAGGGTGTAGCGGCCGACGCCGATGCCGCTGAAGCGGGCTGCCTCGACGTTTGAGCCTATGGCGAAGGTGTAGCGCCCGAGCCGGGTGTGGTTGAGGATGTAGTAGCCGAGCGCGACGACGACGAACATGATGACGACGGGGACGAGGACGGGGACGGAGCCGACGGAGAAGATCGTGCCGCTGCCGATCTGGGCGAAGCTCTCGTCGGTGATCTCGATGGAGGTGCCGAAGCCTGTGATGTGGCGTGCGAGCAGGATGGCGCCGCCGCGGGCCATGCCCATCGAGGCGAGGGTGGCGACGAACGGCGGGAGGCGGAGGGTGACGATGAGCGCGCCGTTGAGCGCCCCCCACAGCGAGCCGGTGAGGGTGCCGATGAGCAGGCTGGGGACGAGCGGGATGCCGCCGTGCATGCACCAGGCGACGATGACGGAGGTGAAGGCGACGATGGAGCCGACCGACAGGTCGATGCCGGCGGAGACGATGACGAAGGTCATCCCCACGCCCATGATGACGATGCCGGAGGAGAAGCGCAGGATGTTCGCGATGTTCTCGCCCTTCACAAACCCCCTGGTCGTCACGGCGAGCAGGGCGACGAGGACGATGAGGAAGAGGAAGGGCAGGAGCTTGGCGAGCAGGCGCTTCATGCGGATGTCCTCTCGTCGAGGGCGGGGTCGGCGCCGAGGGCCATGTAGCGGAGGACCTCTTCCTGGTTGGTCTGGCGCGGGTCGAGGGTGGCGGTGATCTCGCCGCGTCGCATGGTCAGCAGGGTGTCGGTCATGGCGAGGAGCTCGGGCAGGTCGGAGGAGATCATGAGCACCGCAGCGCCCTGTGCGGCCAGCTCGCAGAGCAGGCGGTAGACCTCGACCTTGGCGCCGACGTCGATGCCGAGGGTCGGCTCGTCGAAGATGAGGATCTGGCTCTGGGCGAAGAGCCACTTCGCGACGACCACCTTCTGCTGGTTCCCGCCGCTGAGGTTCACCGCGATCTGGTTCACCGACGGGGTCCGGATGTTGAGCTTGCCCACGTAGTCGGCGGCGGTGCGGCGCTCGGCGGCGAGAGGCAGGTGGAAGGCCCGCAGGAGGCGCTCGAGGGCTGCGATCGTGATGTTGTGGACGAGTGGCTGGTTGAGGAAGAGGCCTGTGCGCTTGCGGTCCTCGGTAAGGAGGCCGAGGCCCGCTCGGATGGCGTCGTGGGGGGAGCGGAAGCGGCGCGGCTTCCCGTCGATGGTGAGGGTGCCGCCCTCGATGGGAGCGATGCCGAAGATGGCCTCGGCCAGCTCGGTGCGCCCCGCGCCGACGAGCCCGGCGATGCCGACGATCTCACCCGCGCGGATCGAGAAGCTGACGTTGCGCACGCGGCCCTTGCAGGCCGTGAGGTTCTCGACGCGCAGGCGCTCGCGGCCGATGGGGGCGGGGGCCTTGGGGTACATGTCGGTCAGCTCGCGGCCGACCATGTGGCGGATCATGGCGGGCAGGCCGGTGGCGGCCACGTCGCCTGTGTAGACCCACTCGCCGTCGCGCATGATGGTCACGCGGTCGCCGACCTCGCGAAGCTCTTCGAGGCGGTGGGAGATGTATATGATGGCGACGCCCTCATCGCGGAGGCGGCGGATGATGGCGAAGAGCTGGTCGGTCTCCTCGAGGGACAGGGAGGCGGTGGGCTCGTCCATGATGACGATCGTGCTGCGGGTCACCAGGGCCTTGACGATCTCGACGAGCTGCTGCTGCGCGCGGCTCAGGCGATCGACCGTCGCGTCGGCCTCGATGGGGAAGCCGAACCGCGCGATCACCTCGCGGGTCCGCCGCCGCAGCTCCCGCCAGTGCACGATCCCCAGCGGGGCGAACAGCAGGGGCTCGATGCCGAGGAACACGTTCTCGGCCACCGAGAGGTGGGGGACGAGGTTGAGCTCCTGGAAGACCATCGAGATGCCGAGGTCGAGGGCCTGGTGCGGGTGGTGGATGTGGACGGCGCGGCCGTCGAGGACGATCTCGCCCGCGTCCGGGCGGTAGACGCCCATCAGGCATTTCATCAGGGTGGACTTGCCGGCGCCGTTCTCGCCGACCAGGCAGTGGACCTCGCCGGCCCGCACCTCGAGATCGACGCCCTTGAGGGCGTGGACGCCTGGGAAGCGCTTGTGGATGCCCCGCATCTGGAGGAGGGGCGGTGCGCCGGCGCTGGCGGAGCTCATAGGCGGCCCCAGAGCGCGGCTGGCCTGACCCCCGCGGGCCAGGCCAGCCAGAGGAATGCCGCCCCGCAGACACACGGGCCTGCGGGAGGCGGGATCACTTCTTGGGCTCGACGCCGATGCCGTAGGCGGCGAGGTAGTCCTTGATCTCATCGGTGTCCAGGTTGTCCTTCGTCACGAGCTTGATCGGGGTCTTCTCCTCCTTGGCCACCTGCTTGCCGCCGAGGTGGGCGATGAGGAGCTCGACGCCGCGCTTGCCCATGGTGAAGGGGTCCTGGACGATGGTCGAGTCGAGGGAGCCGTCGCGGATGCCTGCGATGAGGGTCGGCGAGGCATCGAAGCCAACGATCTTGAGCTGGCCGAGCTTGTTTGCGCCCTTCGCGGCATTGAGCGCGCCGATGGCCCCAGGCTCGTTGGCCGTGAAGATCCCGTTGAGATCGGGGTTCGCCGTCAGGATGGCGGAGACGACCTCATTGGCTTTGGTCGGGTCGCCCATGGCGTATTCGGAGGCGACGACCTTCATCTCGGGGAACTTCTGCTCGCAGGTCTCGAGGAAGCCCTTCTCGCGTGCCTCGGTGGAGGCGCTGCCCGGGATGTTGCGGATGAGGGCGACCTTGCCCTTGCCGCCGAGGAGCTTGGCGAGGCGCTCGGCGCCCATCACGCCGCCCTGGTAGTTGTCCGTGGCGACGAAGCTGATGTGGTAGGAGCCGTCGAGGCCCGAGTCGATGATGACCACCGGCTTGCCCGCCTCGGCGGCCTTCTTCACAACGGGGACAAGGGTCGAGGCGCTGAGGGGCGCCAGGACGATGCCCTTGACGTCGTCGTTGATGATCATCGTCTCGACGATCTCGATCTGCTGCTGATAGGCCGTCTCGTTCTCGGCGCCGCGCCAGATCATATCCACGCCGAGCTCCTTGCAGGCCGCCTCGGCGCCGCTCTTGACCGTGGGCCAGAAGGTGAAGACGTTGGCCTTGGGGATCACGGCGATGGTCAGCTTGCCCTCGCCCTTCCCGCCGCCCTCCTTCCCCTGCTCACAGCCCACCGAGCACAGCACGACGCCCACCACCATCAGCACGGCCAGCCGTCGCAGCATCATCATCGTCCGGACCCTCAAAAAGGGGTGAAGGTCGGTCCCAGCCAACCGGCGCACCTGACGCCGGGCGTGGGGCCATTATAGCTTTCGCGGGCCACGCGTCAATGCCGGGGAGGCGCCCATCGAGCGCCGGCGCGGCTTCCTGCCCCGACTATGGCCCCTGATACCGGCAGGCCGGCTTATGTCTTCACTCGTCCTGCTATGTTGACGAATGTCAAGTGCCTCGGCCACGAGGGGCG
>CAZDNN010000402.1:0-6156 GCA_964506385.1 uncultured Planctomycetota bacterium | reverse complement strand
GCCCGGCCGCCGCAGGGGCGGACCGTGGGGCCACCTGTTCGCCCTCCGTCATTGCCGGCGACGAGGCCGGTGACAACTCCGCTTGGATTCCGCGGCGATTGCGGGTAAGATTGGGGCGTCGAGGTGAGGTGGCTGGAGGAGCCCACGGATGGCGTATACGCCGAAGGCGCGGTTCACGTCGATGCTGCGGGCGGCGCGGGAGTACCAGGCGTCGGACATCCACGTCCTGGCGGGCCTGCCGCCCGCCTTCCGCGTGAGCGGCGAGATCCTGATCGCCGACTGGGAGGCGTTCACCCGCGGGGAGCTGGCGGAGCTGGCCTGCGTGCTGCTCAACGAGGCTCAGCGCGAGCGGCTCGAGGCCGAGCGCGAGCTGTGCATCTCGATCTACTACGAGGATCTCGGCCGCCTCCGCGTGTCCTTCTACCATCGCATGGGCGTGCCCGAGCTGGCCATCCGCATGTGCAACCTCGAGGTGAAGTCGGCCGACGAGCTCATGCTCCCGCCGCTGGTGGACGAGCTGTGCAAGAAGCGCAGCGGCCTGGTGGTCGTCACAGGCCCGACCGGGGTGGGCAAGACGACGACGCTGAACTACATGGTGGACGCGATCAACGCGACGCGCCGCTGCAAGATCGTGACGATCGAGGACCCCGTGGAGTTCGAGCACCACCATCGCAAGAGCATCATCTGCCAGATCGAGGTGACGACGGACACGCTGAGCTTCTCGCGCTGCCTGCGCCACGTGCTGCGGCTCGACCCAGACGTGATCTGCATCGGCGAGATGCGCGACATCGACACGATGGAGACGGCGCTCACCGCCGCGGAAACCGGCCACCTGGTCATCGCCACGCTCCACACGCCGAACGCGGTGAGCACGGTCGAGCGAATCGTCGGGTCCTTCGAGGGCGGGCGGCAGCGCCAGGTGGTCCTCCAGCTCTCGTCGGTGCTCGAGGCCGTCATCGCGCAGCGGCTGGTGCCGACGGTGGATCGGCGGAGCCGCGTCCTCGCGTGCGAGATCCTCATCGCCACCAACGCCGTGCGCAACCTGATCCGCGAGAGCAATCTCCACCAGCTCCAGAACGCCATCGTCACCGGCCGCGCGGCAGGCATGAACACGATGGAGGACGCCCTCGCCCGCCTCTACCGCGATGGCCTCATCTCCCTCGACCAGGCCGTCTCGAACGCCAACCAGCCCGACGAGCTCCGCCGCATGCTCGGCCACTGAGCCCCGCCGAGGAGGCCGCGTCCGTGCCCGACGATAGCCGCCGACAGTTCCTCACCGCACTTGCAGGCGCGGGCCTCGCCGCGACGGCGAGGACGGCGCGCGCCGCAGACCCCGACCGCAGGGAAGGGAGAGTGATGCCCCGCCCGAACCTCGTCTACGTCTTCGCAGACCAGCTACGCCGCCAGTCCTGCGGCTACGCCGGCGACGGGCGCGCGCGGACGCCCCACATCGATCGTCTGGCCAGCCAGGGGACGGACTTCCGCAACGCCGTCTCCTCCACCCCCGTCTGCGCCGCCTACCGCGCCTCGCTGTTCACCGGCAAGCACACGACGACGACGGGCATGGTCATCAACGAGCTGCGCCTGAGCCCCGAGCACGAGTGCTTCGGCCACGTGCTCACCCGAGCGGGCTACCGCACCGGCTACATCGGCAAGTGGCATCTCTGGGCGAACGAGCTGGGCCATCACTACGAAGACCGCAACGGCTTCATCCCGCCAGGCCCCTACCGCCTCGGCTTCGACGGCCTGTGGGCCGCCTACAACTTCCACCACGTCTACCACGACGCCTTCTACTACCGCGACGAGCCGAAGAAGATCTCCTACGGCGACGGGGTCTACGAGCCAGACGGCCAGACGGACATGGCCATCGACTTCCTCAAGGGTGCCGCCGGCGGCGACCGGCCTTTCGCGCTCTTCCTCTCCTGGGGCACGCCCCACGACCCGTGGGGCTGGGACAACGTCCCCAAGCGGTTCGCCGAGCCCTTCCGCGGCGTCCAGTTCCCCAGGCCGCCCAACTACAAGCCGCGCAACGACCCCTATGCCGACGGCTGGGCAAAGATGTCCAAACGCGACCGCGCCGCGCTCGAGCGCTGGCAGCAGGTCTACTACGCGATGACGGCCAACCTCGACTGGAACCTCGGGCGCCTGCTCAAGGCCCTCGACGACATGGGCCTCGCCGACAACACCGTCGTCGTCTTCACCTCAGACCACGGTGAGATGTTCGGCGCACAGGGACGGCGGGCCAAGAACATCTTCTACGAGGAGGCCGCCCGCGTCCCCTTCCTCGTCCGCTGGCCGAAGCGCATCGCCGCGGGCCGCGTCAGCGACGCCTGCCTCGGCACGCCGGATATCATGCCCACGCTGCTCCCCCTGCTCGGCCTGCGCGCCCCGGAAGCCGTCGAGGGCATGGACCTCAGCCACTGCGCACTCGGCAAGCCCGGCCCAGAGCCCGAGGCCGCCCTCCTCCAGGGCACGGGCACCACCGCCGCCTGGGCCGACGGCCACGAGTGGCGCGCCCTCCGCGACAAGCGCTACACCTACGCCGTCTACCGCCGCGACCACTCCGAGCTGCTCTTCGACCACCAGGCCGACCCCCACCAACTCAAGAACCTCTCCGCCGATCCCGCCCACGCCGACGCCCTCGCCCGCCTTCGCCGAATGCTCAAGGAGCGCCTGGCCGCCATCGGCGACACCTTCGAGCCCTGCACCTGGTACCGCGACCACTGGACGAAGAACCGCAACATCCTCCGCGGCGCCCGGGGTGGCAGCCACGATCTCGACGCGCTGGCCAGGATCGTCCGCCGGCACTTCCCCTCCTGACCTGGCGGCGGCCCCGCGCGCGGTCGTTGAGGGGCTGAGGCGCGGTTCCCTGGGCGCGCCGCGGGCCGACGGGCAACCACCATGCCACAGCAGCCACGAGGAGCAGGGGGACCAGGCGCGCGCGGGGCATCGGCTCTCTCCCGCTCACAGTGTCCACGGCGCGCGCAGCGGGCGGGTGAGCATGCGGTTGGCGGTCTCGTCGTTGAGGAACACCTCGCGGTCGGGGTCCCAGCGGAGCTTCTTGCCCCTCTCGATGGCGATGAGGCCGAGCTGGCACAGCGAGTTCGTCCTGTGCCCCACCTCGACCGGCTCCATCGTCTCCTCCCGCGTCTTGATGCAGTGGATGAAGTCGCCCTTGTCGCTGCGGCGGGGCAGATGGATCTCGCCCTCTCCGATCGGCTCCCTCAGGAGCGATGCCGGCTCCGCCGTCAGGCCCTTGCCGTAGTTGGCCTGCACCCAGCCGTCGGTGCCCTCGAAGCGGGTGTAGGGGCGGCTGCACTCGTAGACCATGTCGACGCCGTCGGCGAACTTGTAGCGGACCTCGAAGCGCAGCAGCACGTTCCACAGGCCGTCGGTGGGGAACTGGCCGGTGGCCTCGATCTCGACGGGCCCGGTCCTGTCGGTGCCGTGGCCCCACTGTGCGATGTCGTTGAGATGGGTGCCCCAGTTGCAGATCATCCCGTCGCAGTAGTCGCGGACGCGCATCCAGCCCGGTCGGGCGTAGCTCTTGGGGGTGTGGACGCGGTGATGTGTGTAGGGCGCCTCAGGCGCGGGGCCGAGCCAGAGGTCGTAGCTGAGCTCCTTCGGCACCGGCATCACCGGCTGCGGCGAGCATCCGACGTCGCCGCGGGGCACCCCGGTGCGAATGGACTTGAGCTTGCCGATCCGCCCGTTGAGCACCAGCTCGCAGGCCCGGCGCATGTAGCCGATGGAGCGGAACTCGCTGTCGGTGCGAGACACGCGGGCGTAGCGCCTGACCTCGTTGCTCAGCGCCCTGCCCTCGGCGATGCTGAGGGTCAGCGGCTTCTCCACACTGATGTCCTTCCCCGCGCGGACGGCGGCGATGGCATGCGGCACGTGCCAGTGGTCGGGGCTGGAGATCATCACGGCGTCGATGTCGGCGCGGGCCAGCAGGTCGCGGAAGTCCACGTACGTCGCGCAGCCCTTGTAGGCTCCCGAGCGCGTCTGTGCGGCGTAGTGCTTCTCGACGTCGGCCCGGGCATTCGCCAGCCGCCAGGCATCGACGTCACAGACGGCGAGGACGACGGTCTCGGGCGAGTGGAGAAAGGGCTTGAGATTGGCATAGCGGGCCTGGCGGCCCATGCCGATCATCCCGATGCCGATCCGCTCGCTCGGCGCGTTCGCTCCGAACACCGACGCCGGCACGATCGCCGGCGCGGCCATCGCGCCCATCATCCCCAGGAATCGACGCCTGCTGACGCGTGACAGACTGCTCATCAGCCATTCTCCAAGCGAGCACTGGATGCCCGCAGCCTACCGCACCCCGCCGCCTGCGTCAAGCGCACGGACGCGGCGGCGACATGGCGAGACGCAGGCGGTGGGGATCGCCTCCACGCCGCTACGGTACTTCGAGAGCTTCTCGAGCGATCGCCCCTCGCCCAGGGGGTCCTTGCGCCGGTGTGCCGCAAGGGGACGGGGGGGGAGCTGGGACGGGACTACCTGTCGCGGGGCTTGTGGGCTGAGACGCCCATGATGACGGCGGCGGATTTCTTGGGCCGATGGATGAGGAAGGTCCTGGCGTAGGGGGTGCGGACCTGGATCTTCTGTATGACCTTGCTGCGGCTGTCGAGGATGCGGGCGTGGATGCACACGGGGTGGGTGCGGGAGTCCGTGGCCGTGGCCAGGATGCCCAGGGCTTCGTTGTCGGGGAGTGGGAAGCGGACCTCGACGCCGAAGGTGGCGAGGCTCTGGCGGATGCCGACGAGGTTGTAGCGGGTGTAGGCGAGACGGCAGTCCTGGAGCTGCCTGCGGAAGGCTGGGGGGATGCGGGGGTCGAACCTGGCCTCGGACCCGCTGCCGCTGGCGTGCACGACAATGGCCTCGAGGCGCGCATCGGCGCGCTTGGTCGAGGCGGCGTGGAGGCCGCAGGGCGCGAGGGCCAGGAGAGCCGCGCTAGTGAGGATCGCCGCTCGCATCGCCCGAGCTCACCTCCTTGCTCTCGACAGGCACCAGGGTGATGATCGTGACGCCGGCTTCATGGCTGTGGTAGTAGCTCGACGAGTAGCCCTCGCCGGATTCCACGAGCTCGACGATGCACGCATCATCGGCTTCGGCCTCATTATACGGGCCGAAGGCCCAGAATCCAACCGCCAATGCGACGACCGCGGCGGCCGCCGCCGGGATGAGCGCGACGCGGGCGAGCCGCCAGAGGCGGCTCCGCGGGAGGGCGGGCGCCTCTGGCGAGATTCGCCGCGCAATGCAGTCCCACGCAGCGGCCCACTGCGCGTCGGATACGGGGGGCGCGGCGAGGCCGGCCGCCAGCTCCCGCAGTTGGCGGAGAGCGGCCAACTCGTCGGCGCAGGCCTGGCATTCGCCGACGTGGGCTTCGACGGCGGCGGCCTCCGCAGAGGGGAGCTCGCCATCGAGGTAGCCGCTCAGGCGCTCGTTGGGACACTGGGTCATGGGGTCACTCTCTCTTCCACCAGGCCAGGAGGCCCTGGAGCCGCTTGCGGGCGTAGTGTAGCCTGGACATGACGGTGCCGACCGGAATGTCCACGGTCTCGGCGATCTCCTGGTAGGTCAAGCCCTCGATCTCGTGGAGGACGAACACGGCGCGGTGCTCGGGCGAGAGCTGTGCGATGGCCGCTTCGATGGCGGCGCCGAGCTCCTGGCGGTCGAGCCGCCGGTCGGGCGCAGGTGTCGAGCGCTGGCCTGGCAGCCGCGCGTCGTCGGTGACCCACTGCTCGTCGAGCTCGCCGGTCTGCCGCACCCTGCTGTGGCGCAGGTGGTCGATGCAGGTGTTGGCCGCAATGCGCATCAGCCAGGTCGAGAATCGGGATTCGCCCTTGAACCGCGGGAGCGACTCGAAGGCTCGAACAAACACCTCCTGACATAAGTCCAAGGCGTCCTGCTGGTTATGGACGTATCGATAGGCGAGGCGATAGACCCGCTGGCGGTGGGTCTCATAGAGCCCGGCGAAGGCATCACCGTCGCCGGCCGCGGCACGGGCGACGAGCGGCGCGTCCTCATCGTGCTGCGGGTCGGCCGCGCCCATCTATCCGTCCACCTGTCAAGACGATCCATCGGTTCCGGTATTCAGAAGTCCCGTGATTTCCCCCGATTATAGCCACGTGCCGCCCGGGGCGTCAAGGTCGC
>CAZDNN010000401.1:0-6163 GCA_964506385.1 uncultured Planctomycetota bacterium | reverse complement strand
CGCCACTTGAACGGCAGGTAGGCGGGATGGTAGGGCCGCACGGGTGCCGGGCCGAGCCAGAGATCCCAGTCGAGGCCCTTTGGCACGGGCGGCGTGTCCTTCGGGCGGCCGATGCCCTGGGGCCAGATCGGGCGGTTGGTCCAGATGTGGACCTCGCGGACCGGGCCGATCATCCCGGCGCGGATGAACTCCACCTCGCGGCGGATATGCTCTGAGCAGTGGCCCTGGATACCCATGACGGTGGCCACGCCCATCTTGCGGGCCATCTCGCCCATCATCCGCGCCTCGTAGAGGCTGTGGGTCAGCGGCTTCTGCGTGAAGCAGTGCTTGCCCATCCGCATCGCCATCATCGAGGCAGGGGCGTGCACGTGATCGGGGGTCGAGACCGTCACCGCGTCGATGTCCTTCGCCATAGTGTCGAGCATCACGCGGAAGTCCTTGAACTTCCGAGCCTTCGGGAACCGGCGGAAGTTCCCCGCCCCGCGGCTCTCGTCCACGTCGCAGAGAGCAACGATGTTCTCGCTCTCCATCCCGCGGACGTCGCTGCCGCCCTTGCCGCCCACGCCGATGCCTGCCACATTGAGCTTGTCGCTCGGCTGCTGCTCGCCAGACGCCGCCACCACGTGTCGCCGCACGACCAGCAGTCCGAAGGCCGAGGCCGAGCCGCCCAGGAACGCCCGGCGGGACACATGCTTCTGCTTCGCCACTTGAGTCGTCCTTCCTCGAGCCTGCTCCCCAGACCGAATCCCCGCTTGGCATCTTACCCGCCGAGGCCGCCCGGTTCAAATCCCTTGTTGCCTGGGCCGCCGCTTGAGGTGTGTGTCTCGGACCTGCCCAGGTCCGAGACAGGAGACCACACACCTTCCCTGCGGCTCATGCCGACGCCACCGTTGACAACGCCAGCCGCACGCCTACAATCCCGACAGGGACCTGTGATCCCCGCCGCGCCAGTGCCCGCTGAAGAAGGAACGCCATGGCCACCCTCGACGTGCCCCGCGACGTGATCGCCGAACGCCTCGACCGCATCGATGTCTATCTCAAGACCAAGCTTCTGCCCTTCTGGATCGAGAACTCGGTGGACGAGGAGTATGGCGGGTTCCTCACCTACTTCGACCACGATGGCAAGCCGACGGGAGAGACGACGAAGACCCTCCTTTGCCAGGAACGCATGATCTTCACGATGGCCTCCGCCCACCGCGCGGGCCTGGGCGACGGCCTCTGCCTCGAGATCGCCCAGCGCGGCTTCGAGTTCATGGTCGAGGTCTACTGGGACAAGGAGCACGGCGGCTGGTTCTGGGTGGCAGATCGCGAGGGTAACATCACCGACGACAGCAAGATCATGTACGGGCAGAACTTCGGCATCTACGCGCCCAGCGAGCTGGCGATGGCCGGCGGCGGCGACGTCGCCCGCGACTACGCGCTGAGGAGCTTCGAGGCCATCCAGTGCGGCGCCACCGACACCCTACACGGCGGCTACTACGAGATGCTTCACCGCGACTGGTCGCCCAAACCGCCCGGCCCATGGGGCGGTGACCGCAAGAGCCTCGACATCCACATGCACATGATGGAGGCCCTCACGAACCTCTACGAGTTGACCGGCAGCCCGCTCCACGAGCGCAAGCTCCGCGAGGTCATCGCCATCCTGCTCGACCGCATGCTCGACCCCGAGACCGGCTGCGGCATCGCCCAGTTCGCCCTCGACTTCACGCCCCTCGGGGCCATCATGTTCCGCAACGTCTGGGGCTCCGACCGTGACTTCGGCGGCGCGCCCCGCCCCCTTGACAACACCTCGTTCGGCCACAACGTCGAGCTCGCCTGGCTCCTCAAGCACACGGCAGATGTTCTCAACGACCCCCTCGATCTGTACCTTGCGCCAATACGGAGACTCTACGACCACTGCGTCGCCTACGGCATCGACCCCGAGCACGGCGGCGTCTACGTCGAAGGCCCGATGGACGGCCCCGCCCGCGACACGCAGAAGGAGTTCTGGCAGCAGGCGGAGGTTCTCGTCGGCATGCTCGACGCCTGCCTGCTCTTCGGCGACCGCAAGTACTGGGATGCCTTCGCCAGCACGATGGACTTCGTGTGGAGCCACATGATCAACCACGACGTGGGCGAGTGGTATGCCCTCTGCGACCGCGATGGCACCGTGCTCTGGGACTACCTCGGCCACGCCTGGAAGATCAGCTACCACACCGTGCGGTCGATGATCCAGTGCTGCAAGCGCCTCCGCCTGCTCCTGGAGCAGGAGTGAGAGGCGGAGGAATGGGAGACTGGGTGGATGGGTGGAGGAGCAGAAGACCCACCGCCAGGTGAGGGGGGCGGGAGGGCCTGGTGGCGGCCTGTACGCGGGCGTCCCCACCCCGTGGGGCCCTCATATGTGGGGCACGCACAGGCGTGCCCGTTCCTCCGGCAGACCGCCGTGAGTCGCGGCCAGGCGGGTTGGGTGGGGCTACCTGGCCCCATCCCGTCTCATGGTCGTGGGAACCCTCACTTCCCGGAGCGGCCGGGCGAGCGCCGCGGGAGCGGGATGTACTCGACCGTTGACTGGTGGCGCACGGGCTGTGGGTAGAGGCGCATCAGGTCGAGGACTTCCTGGGGCATGTCGGTGCTCACTGGCAGACCCAGCCTGGCGGCTTCCTCGACGGTGATGGGGTAGTCGTGGGTCCAGCGTCCCTCCGAGAGGAGTTGTGCCAGTTCGTCGGCCTTCTCGGGCGGTTCCATCCAGTCGATGAGCTCGCGGACGCCCTGACGGACCTGGTTGATGGCCTTCTCGGCCTGGTCGGCAAGGATGAGGGTCTCGTCGTCGGTATCGGCGATCGGCTTGCTCCTCGTGACCTTGAGGATCGACGCCGCGGGGTACTTGCCGATCTGCGGGTCCACGGGGCCGAGCACGGCATGGCGGGACATGACTATCGCGTCGGCGGCCAGCGCGATGAGGGTGCCGCCCGACATTGCATAGTGGGGCACGAAGACCGTCACCTTCCCGGGGTGCTTGGCGATGGCCCGCGCGATCTGGAGGGAGGCCAGCACGAGGCCGCCCGGCGTGTGCAGCACGAGGTCGATGGGCACTTCCGGGTCGGTGAGCTGAATGGCGCGGAGCACCTCCTCGGCGTCGTCAACGTCGATGTAGCGCATCAGGGGGAAGCCGAGGAAGCTCATGGTCTCCTGGCGGTGGATGAGCAGGATGACCCGCGAGCCGCGCCGCTTTTCGAGCTGGGCCATGAGCTTCGCCCGTGCGGCCTCGAGCAGGCGCTTCTTGACCACCGGCTGGAGCGTGATGATGATGAAAAAGACCCAGAAGAGGGTTCCGAGATCCATGCGGGTCCCCTTTCCATTCGGCCGTCCAGTTGGTTCCTGGGAGCCTGGCGAGCGGCCGGTCTTGGCGGTTCGCGCGGCGGCCTCGTCGCGCCCGCGCGCGAGCCGGTCCGCTGTATCGCCGCCGCCGAAGCAACCGAGAGGGAGGGCGGCGGCGATCGCCAGCGCCGACAGGATGCCTGCTCGCCTGCCGTGCCTCACGTGTCTTTCCCCCCACGCAGGAGCGTGCGGATGCGTTCCTTTGGGTCCTTCTGCCGCGACGCGAGGGTGCCGTCGTCTTTGAGCTCGAGCGGCGCCCCATGCTCGTCCTCGAACCGCAGGTAGAGGCCCCAGCCGCCGATGCCGTTCGAGACCTCTGCCACAAGTGTGTTCTCGCCCTTCCGTAGCTCGACTGCCACGGACTCCGCGTCGGCCGAGGCGCTGCGCAGCGCGAGCACCTTCTGCACGAGCCTGCCGTTGAGCCACAGGCGCAGCGCGTCGTCGCTGCCCGTCAGGATCTTCACCTTGCGCGGCCCATCGCAGCGGATCGTGCGGACCACGTAGCCCGCCGCATTCGCCCGCGCCCGCCCGGGGAAGCGGGGCAGGAAGTCCACGAAGCCCTGCGGCGAGACCACCAGGCCCTGGCCTTTGGCGGAGGCAACGATCTCCTGGAGCTTGCCCTCGTCCACGGGCGGGAATGCCCCCTTGTCGCGCCAGGGCTGGGTGACGGTGGCGAAGCGCCAGGCTCGGACCGATGGCCCGGCGAGCAGCGAGGCCACATCGACGCCCTTCCAGAGGCCCTGGCCGTCGAGGATGCGGAGGGTGAAGGCGTCGCTCTTGATGCGCTTGCCGAGGTCGGCAGCCGAGATACGCGCCTCGGTGGGGGCCGGCTTGTCGGCGGGAGCGGGGCACGTGAACTGCCGCGTGGCGCCGTTGCGGAAGACGCCGATGTAGCGCACGCCGTTGTCGCTCGTCACGACGATCTCAGCGTGCTCGGTGTCGAGGCTCACCTCCGTCGTGTTCTTGTCGCTCCACGGGCGGTCGTCGAGGGCGAAGTGGCGGCAGTGGGCGAGCGCGGCGGCGCTGACGGGCGGCCAGCAGGCGATCTCGTTGGGCTTGAACTCGTAGGGCTTGCCCCGCCGCGCGTGGGGCGGCTCGACGAAGGTGACATAGCGGTTCAGGCGGTCGATGCCTCGGGTCATGATGTCGTGGGGGTGGACGGTGTGGGGCAGGCCGAAGGTGTGGCCGAGCTCGTGGAGCGCGGCGCCGATAGTGGTCGAGGCGATGGCCCAGAAAGTATGGCGGCCCACCGAATCGCTGAAGATCTTCTTGGGATCGACCCGCCTCGCGTTCAGGAAGGCCGGCTGCACCTCGGCCAGCGAGCTGGGCCAGGCAAAGAGGTCGCCGCCGCCGAAGAGCGCCAGGTTCCCGCCGCCGAGCGCCGTGTGGCAGTAGAGCTTGCCCGTCTTGGGGTCGAGCCGCGTGAAGGCGGGGATCGCCAGATAGTTGGTCCTCGGTCGCCAGAGCTTCCGGCGGATCATGCCGCCGATGTGGCCGTAGAGCTGGTTGCCGTCGAGCTTGTGGTACTCCGCCATCGAGCGGTCGCCCTGGAGCAGGTGCACCTTCACCTTGCCGTTGTCGTCGAGCTCGAGGCGGAAGGTGCGGCGTCCGAAGCCGCCGTCGTGGAGGCTCTCGGCGGTGAAGCTCTGGAGCAGCTTCATCGCCGTGTCGAGCTTCCCCCGCCAGTCCTGCTTGTCGTCGGGCAGCGGCGTCTGGTAGTTGGTGTTCCCGTCCTTGTCGGTGAAGTAGACGATGCGGACAAGGTAGGGATTGGTCTGCGGCTTGTAGTGGAGGGTCAGCGGCATCTTGTGCTTGCCCGACCGGATGGCCAGCTTGTTCTCCCCAGGGACGAGCTCACTCAGGGCAATGAACTTGCCCTTGTGGGCGAGGCCCTTCATCTCCCGCGTGTCGCGCTTGGACGAGGTGTTGACGACGGTCACCTCGGTGGCCTTTGCGTCGGCGAGGGTGCCGCGGAGGATGGGCACGGGGTAGCGGAGCGTCGCGCCGTCGGTGTAGTTGGCGAGGGTGATAGGGGGCGAGGCGGCGGCGTGCGCCGGAGGACACGATAGGACCGCTAGGACGAATAGGACGGATAGGACACGGAAGCAGCTCAAAGCAGTCCCCCGGGCAGTGCGTTGCGCGGCAGCGACTGAGCGTAGCTGCGTCAGTCGGGCCTGCGGATGTCGGGCTTGCCGTCGCCATCGACGTCGCCGCGGGCGAAGGCCGCGATGTCGAGGCTCGCGCCGAGGTCGGCGCCGCCCTCCCCTGCCCCGCGGGCCGGGCTGGTCGGGCGCAGACGCAGGTCGAAGGCGAAGCTTGCCCTGTCCTTCCAGTTTAGCACAAGGCCCGCTTTGTCGAGCGGCGCGTCGAGGGGCGGGTCGATCTCGATGTGGTCGCCGCCGACGGCTTTGACCATGCGCACGACGCCGTCGAACTTCACCTCGACGTGGTCGCCGACCGCGAAGAGGGCCGTCGGGCCGCGCAGGACGAGCTTCGAGGCGGTGCATTCGAACAGCCGGCGATTGTCAATCTGGGCGCAGGACACGGGCGCGTTGGCGAACTGAGGATCGGCGCAGATCGAGTGCGCGTCCTGTCCCGAGACCTTGCGGTAGCCGTCCATGTCCCGCGGCCAGTTGCGGACGAACGCGGCGAAGGGGCCGCCACAGCCCGCGGGCTTGAAGAGCAGGTTGTAGTCGCTGGCGAAGCCCTCGCCGTTCGCAATGCCCATGCAGGCGGCGTGGGCGCCCGGGTAGAGGATATTGCCCCGCACCTCGTAGTGCGTGCCGGTGAAGCTGAGCGGGCCGTA
>CAZDNN010000400.1:0-6182 GCA_964506385.1 uncultured Planctomycetota bacterium | reverse complement strand
AATCCCTCGCACTCGTCTGCGAAGGACTTCTGCCACGGACTGCTAGCGGCGCCCTCTCCCGGCGGGGTGGCCGAGTGGACGAAGGCGACGGTTTTGAAAACCGTTAGAGGCGCAAGTCTCTCGCGGGTTCGAATCCTGCCCCCGCCGCCATGTCTCCCTGTTGTGGTCGTGTCTCTGGGGCGGCCATTGCGTGGCGTCCCTGCCCTGCGAGGGCAGGTGCGGCATGCCCCAGCGCGGTGGGTCTACTCGAAGTGCATTTCGCGGGGGATGACGACGATGCCGCCGTCGCTGACGGTGAAGCGCTCGGCGTCGGCCTCGGGGTAGACGCCGATGGTGGTGCCGGCAGGGATGATGACGCGTTTGTCGATGATCGTGCGGGTGATGACGCAGCCGGGGCCGATGACGCTCGCGTCCATGATGACCGAATCGGTGACCCGTGCATCCTCCTCGATGCGCACGTGGGGGGAGAGGACGCTGCGCTCGACGCGGCCGCCACTGACGATGCAGGCGGGCGAGATGAGCGAGTTGTGGGCCTGGCCCCGCCAGCCGTCGGGGTCGTCCCAGACGGTCTTGGCCGGCGGGTACTGCATGGGGAAGGTGCGGATGGGCCAGGCGGGGTCGTAGAGGTTGAAGACCGGCTCGACGGCCACCAGATCCATGTTGGCTTCCCAGTAGGCATCGAGGGTGCCGACGTCGCGCCAGTACTTGGCCGGCTTGCGGTTCGCATCGTCGAAGTCGTGGGCGAAGACGCGGCGGGTCTCGACCATGCGGGGGACGATGTTCTTTCCGAAGTCGTGCGCGGAGTCCGTCTTTGCGTCGGCCACGACCTCGCGGACGAGGGCGGCGGTGTTGAAGAGGTAGACGCCCATGGAGGCCAGGCACTGGTCGGAGGTGCCGGGGATGGGCGTGGGGTCGGGCGACTTCTCCTGGAATTCCACGATGCGGGAATCCCCGTCGACGACGGCCACGCCGAGCTGGGTCGCCTGGTCGCGCGGCGCGGGGACGCAGGCGATGGTGAGATCGGCTCCCTTGGCGAGGTGGAAGTCGAGCATCGAGCGGTAGTTCATCTTGTAGATGTGGTCGCCGGAGAGGATGAGGACGAGGTCGGGCCGTTCGCGTTCGAGGGTGTAGATGTTCTGGTAGATGGCGTCGGCGGTGCCGAGGTACCAGTTGCTGGTCATGCGCTGTTGGGGGGGGATGGTGCGGATGAACTGGCCGAGCTCGGGGCTCAGGATGTTCCAGCCGAAGTGGATGTGGTAGTCGAGGGAGCTGCTCTTGTACTGGGTGAGGACGAAGACGCGGCGTATCCCGGAGTTGATGCAGTTGCTGAGGGTGAAGTCGATGATGCGGTAGATCCCGCCGAAGGGGACGGCGGGCTTGGCGCGGTCGCGGGTGAGGGGGTAGAGGCGCTGGCCCTGGCCGCCGGCCAGGATCATGGCGATGACCTTGGTGCCGAAGGGCTCGCGGGAGAGGGGGACCGCCATCGAGATGGCCTCCGTGGAGGGTCTGCGGCTCACGGCTCGTCCGGGGTGTCTGGCGGGTCGGGCTGCGGCGGCGCGACGCGGCTCTGGGCGGCGGCGTTGTCGCCGCGTCGCTTGGCGAGGACGCGCGCGATCTCGGCTTTCAGCTCGCCGAGGTCCTGAGATTTCACGACGTATGCGTCGGCCGACCAGGTCATGAAGTTGTCCTTGTAGGTGGCGTAGGCGGTGTGGAGGATGACGGGGAGCTGGTTGTTCTTCGAGAGCAGACGCCCGAGGGCCTCGATGCCGTCCATGCCGGGCATGGCGATGTCGAGGACCACGAGGTCTGGTTCCACCCTGTCCACCACCTCGAGTGCCTCCTGGCCGCTGCTGGCGACGACCACATCGTATCCCTCCTCGGTGAGTTCCTCGCGGAAGAGCAGTTGCTGGTGCTCGTCGTCCTCGACGATCAGAATCGTGGGCATGGGGTCACGTCCTCCTGAAGGATCAAGTCGATGCGCTCCCGCGTATGGGCAGGCGCAGGGTGAAGGAGCTGCCGGCGCCTGGCTTGCTTTGGACGAGGATGTCCCCCCCGTGGCCGTGGGCGATCTTCTGGCTGACGGACAGGCCGAGGCCTGTCCCGCCGGCCTTGGTGGTGAAGAAGGCGTCGAAGAGGCTCTCCATGTCGTCCTCGCTCACGCCGCAGCCCGTGTCGGCGACCACGATCTCGACGAACCCGTCCTGGCGGCGCGTCATCACGGTCAGCTCGCCGCCGCCGGGCATGGCGTCCAGGGCGTTCTGGATGAGGTTGATGAGCACTTGGCGGATCTGGTCGGGGTCGAACTGCATGACGGGGCAGGCGGCATCGAAGCTCCTCCGGAGGGTGACATTCTGCTCTGCGAAGTCGTTCTCGTGGAAGCCGCAGACCGTCTCGACGAAGTCATTGATGTCTCGCTCTCGCATGACGGGGTCGCCGGGCTTGGTGAAGTTCATGACGTTGGCGAGGATCTGCTCGAGGCGGACGACCTCGGAGAGGATGATCTCGGCGTTGCGCTGGACCTTGGGGAGGTTGTCGGGGGTGCGGAGGATCGAGCGGGTGAAGCCGCCGATGGTGGCGAGGGGGTTGCGGATCTCGTGGGCCACGTGTGCGGCGAGCTTGCCGACGGTGGCGAGGCGCTCGGAGCGGACGAGCTCCTCCTGGGCCTCTTCGAGTGCGACGAGTTGCTCTTCGAGCTTCTTGTAGGCGCTGGCGGCGGAGATGGCCAGGCCGGCCTGCGAGGCGAAGGTCCGGAGCATGTCCGTGTCGGCCTCGGTGATCGGGCGGTGGGTGAACACGTTGTCGGCGATGATGGCGCCGAGCGCCTGGTCGCGTGTCACGAGAGGTACGCACAGGAACTCGTCGGCGCCGAGCAGTGCGTGCAAGGCGGGTGCGACGGCTGGGTCGTTGCCTGCGTCGGTGACCAGGACGGGCCGCTTCTCGAGCACGGCGCGCACAGGCGCCTGGTCCGTTGCCGTCAACGGGATGCGGATCCGTTGGCTGATGTACTGGAGCGACTGGTCGCCCGGAGGCACTGGCTCGTCGAAGCGCTCGAGGAGGCGCTCGAGGCTCTGGGGCCGTTCGCCCAGCTCGCGCCAGATCCGCGCCGCTTCCTCCATCGAGGAGGGGCCGACGCCGAGCCTGCCCTCGAGCACTGCGCCCTCCTCGTCCACGAGGAGGAGGATGGCGCGGTTGAAGCCCAGCCCGGGGCCGGCCGTCACGCACGTGAGGATGAGATGGAGCAGGCGGTCGAGCTCGAGGGCGCCCTGCATCGCTCTGCTGAGCTCCTGGAGCAGGGAGATCTGCTCGACCTTGCGGGCGTGTTCGGTGACCTCGAAGCTCATCCGCAGGACCTGGACGATGGTGCCGTCCTCGTCGCGAATGGGCGCCAGGATGTTCTGGAAGTGCCGGGTGGGCCGTCCGCCGCCCATGATCACCTGCGGCATGGTGCAGATCTGCCCTGAGGAGAGGACCTCGAGGACCTGGCATCCGTCGCAGGAGGTCGGCAGGGGCTCGGTGCGGAGGTGGTGGCTGGGGCAGATCCGGTGGTAGTCTTTGCCCACGAGCGACTCGCCGCCGCCGAACCACGCGTCGCAGGTGGGGTTGCTCCAGGCGATGGTGTAGTCGGGGTCGATGAGCAGCAACCCGGCGTCCATAGCGGACACGATGTCGTCGAGCTTCTGCTTCTCGCGGAGCACCTGCTCCTCGGCGCGGCGGCGGTCGGTGATGTCGTTGATGAAAAGCAGCGCGCGCCGCTGGGTCCGTCTTGCCACGGGGCTGAGGTGCGCGTCCACGATGCACGTGCGGCCGTTGGGCAGGCGGACGCGGACATTGGGGAAGGCGCGGGTCTCGTCGTGGTCGATGACCCGTCGGATGGCGTCGGCCAGTGCGTCGGCGTCGGTGTCGAGGAAGGTCACGAGCGTGTGGAGGCTCTGGCCAACGAGCTGCTCGCGGGGCAGCTCGAGCACCTGGCAGCACTTCTCGTTGACCGACACGACCGCGAGATTGCGATCGACGACGAGGATGGAGGATGGGATGGACGCGAGGATGCTGCGGTCGAGCTCGCGCAGGTAGCGCATCTCGTCGTACAGCCGCGCGTTCTCGATAGCCTGGGCGACCTGGTCCGAGAGGGTCTCGAGGGCGACCACGTCCGTCTCGTCGAAGGCTCCGAGGGCAGTGCTCTCGACATTGATGACGCCGACCACCTCCCCGCCGATCTTGACCGGCACGCACAGCTCAGAGCGCGTCTCGCGCTCGGTCTCGAAGGCGACGATGTAGTGCGGGTTCTTGCGGACGTCGCTCGCGAGCAGGCTCTGGCCTGTCTTGGCGCACCAGCCCACCATGCCTGCACCGATGGCCTGGCGGTAGCCGGTGACGGGATCCCCTCCGTCCACGCCGGCCCGCGCGCGCAGGACGACCTCCTCGCGCTGGCGGTCCGTCAGGAAAACGGCCACGTCGTAGTAGGCGAACCGTTCCTGGAGGAGGCTGACTGTCTGCTGGAGAAGTGTGTGGAGGTCGAAGGTGGACAGGACGCGGCCGGCCACCTCGTTGATGATGGCGAGGTGGCTCGCGCGCTTCCTCTGAGCCGAGTACAGGTGCGCGTGCTCGACGGCGATGGCCGTCTGCTCGGCCACCTCGCGGAACATCTCGATCTCGGGCGCCTCGAACGGACGCCACTCGGCCCGCGTCGCCGCGAAGGCACCCAGAACCCGCGATCCCGAGATCAGCGGCAGGCCGACTGCGGAGACCATCCCCTCGGCGATCAGGGCCTCGGCCCCTGGCAGGCCCCGGACCTCGCGGAGGTCGGGAATGAGGAGAGGCTCACCGGTGGTGACGACATGGCCCAGGAGGGTCTCGTCGAGCGCCACCGCGTCACCATCGAGCCGCGGTGCCTGGTGCGGCGCCACTGGGACGAACAGGCGGAGTTGCCCCGCCCCAGCGTCCAGAAGCCCGACGACCAGGCAGTCGAACGGGATGAACCGCCCTGTCTCGCGCGCGATCACCTGGATGATCTCGGGCAGCTCGAGGCTGGCGTTGAGCACCTTCGAGATCTCGTAGATCACGCTCAGCCAGTCGCCGGTGGTTGCCATCTCAGGCGCTCCCGGCAGGAGGGCGGCGCGACACGAGCGCCGCGGTTTCCCTCATTATAGCCGATCGCCGGCTTCGCGCGCGCATCAGCGTGCGCCTTGCCGGGCGAGTCCGTAGACCTCGACGTAGCGCCGGGCACTGCGGTCCCATGACCAGTCCTGCCCCATGCCGATGCGCATGAGCCGCTGCCAGAGTGGGACGTTGGCGTATAGCTTGGTGGCGCGGCGGGTCGCCGCGACCAGGGCGCGGGCATTGTAGCTCTCGAAGCTGAAGCCGTTGGCCGTCCCCTTCGCCAGCGCCGTCGGCGTGCAGTTCGTGATCGTGTCGGCCAGCCCGCCCGTTTTCCGCACGATGGGCACCGCGCCGTAGCGCAGGCTGTAGAGCTGGTTCAGCCCGCACGGCTCGTACCGCGACGGCATCAGGTACAGGTCGCTGCCCGCCTCGATGCGGTGGGCCAGCGCATTGTCGAAGGTGATGTGCGCGCAGAACTGATCGGGGTGGCGCTTCGCCAGCGCCGCGAGCTTCGTGTGGTACTCCTCGGAGCCTGTCCCCAGCAGGACGAACTGAATGCCGAGCGCCAGCAGGGCCTCGAAGCCCTCGACGACGATATCCAGGCCCTTCTGCTTGTCGAGGCGGGACACCATGCCGACGAGCGGCGCGTCGCTCTCGGGCAGGCCGCTCTCGCGCTGGAGGGCGCGCTTGCACGCCGCCTTGCCGGACAGGTCGTCCGCCGAGTAGGTCGCTGGGATCAGGGCGTCGGTGCGCGGGTCCCACACGCCGTAGTCGATGCCGTTGACGATCCCCACCAGGTCACCCGACCTGCCAGCCAGCACACCCTCGAGACCACAGCCGAACTCCTCGGTCTGGATCTCCTTGGCATACCGCGGCGACACGGCGCTCAGGATGTCGCCGTGCACGAGGCCGCCCTTGAGCAGGTTCAGCTCGCCGTGGAACTCGAGCTCCTGCCAACTGAAGTGCTTGCTCGGCAGCCCCGTGAGCGGGAACGCTTCGGCAGGGAATTTCCCCTGGTAGGCCAGGTTGTGGACGGTCAGCACGGAGCGGGCGCCCCGGTAGAACGGGTCGCCGTCCAGCGCGCA
>CAZDNN010000399.1:0-6215 GCA_964506385.1 uncultured Planctomycetota bacterium | reverse complement strand
GCTTGGTAGGCTTCCAGCCACGGGCGCGGGTCGTCGATGTCGCCCGTTTCCAGGGGGCGCTGCTCGGGCTTCGTCGCGTCGAGGCCACCCAGGTCACCGACGATGCTCGGCCAGTCCAGGTACTCGTGGTGACGCTGGTTGTAGTAGGTCTTGAGACAGCGGTAGCAGGCGGTCTGGCATCCTCTGTGGTCGAGGTGCTTCAACGTGGTGGCGGCAACGCGGTCGAACTGCTCTGCGATGCGAGTGAGGTAACCGCTACCGCCGAGGTTGGGGTCGATGAACGTGAGCGACGCCTGCTGGAACCGCAGACCCTCTATGGTGGTCTCCCACGGTTCCTCCAGCTCGAAGTCGATGTCGTTGTCGCTCAGGGCGAAGTGTCGCAGCATCCCCATCCGCAGGGAGTAGCCAAGCGACAGGCCCCACGTTTGGCAGTCCCAGTCGCGGCTGGGCACCACGACCAACAGACGGAGCACTTCCACCTTGCCCGTTGCGACGATGGCCGTTGGCGTCGGCGGCATCCCCGAGTGAGGGCACCCGCTGGAATGACCGTATGGGTCTCGCTGCCGTGAGGAAGACCTAGCTTGACGCCTGCCTCGGCCGCGCGCCCCCTGGTCATCCGGGACTGTCAGCATCCGTCCGCAGGAGGGGCATATCAGGTAGCCCTTCGCCTCAGGGTGGAGGATCGTAGCCCCACCATCCAGGTCGTTCGGCGTTGGCGGACGGCCCTCGTTCAGCCACCAGACGGGCTCCTCGCGGCTCAGACGCAGCGACCAGCCGTTGCCCACGGTCCACCGCCCAACCACGTCCGTGTTCCACTGTGGGTAGACGCGGACCAGATTGCGCGTGGGGTATCGGTCCTCCTCGTCCAGGATCGGGGCCTCGTGCCTGACGGCAGCGAACCCCGCATACTCGGCTGCGGGATATGGCTGACCTGGCTCATCCTTCCGGCAACGGAGGCAGCGTGGCTCGTCAGCGCTGTACCGCAGGCCGCAGTTGCTGCACACGCGGTACTGGATGCCCTGGCCTTCCCCTTGTGGGTTCCACGGCGAAGCCGGGTCGAGCCCGACGACCCGCCACCGCTTGTTCCGCGCGTAGACCTGTGCCTCGGGCTGGTACTGGCCGATGCCGAATCTGCGGCTCGTCGTGATCGGGGCGTCCTCGTGTTGGTCGCCCAGGAGGCGGAGGGTCGCCGGCTCGCTTGGGAACTCGTAGCCGGGCAGGATGCCAAACTCAGCGAAGCGACGCAGCGGGTAGCCGGCCGAGCGGTCGTCGGCCTCAGCACCATGCCGTCCTCGCCGGTCGGTGGGAATGCCCAGGATGCGAGCCGTGAGCTCTGCCGCTCGGATGGCGGGTCGCCTCCCCCGCAACTCAGCAGCGAAGCTGTCCAGCGCGGACCGTAGCTCCTGGACTTGTCGCGCCGTGCGCGCGACCAGGTCCTGGATACGGGCAGGAAGACCATCGAGTGACGCCCTCAGCTCTGCACGACCGAGCTCGGCGACGGGCAGGATGTCGCGTCCCCAGGCATGCTCCGCCAGCTCGACAGACGCGTCGAACTCCCGCCTCACGGCCTCCAGCAGTTCGTCCACGGCTTGCTGCTCGATCTCACCCCTCGGCGACACGTAGGCGACCATCCTGCCTGCCAAGCCGGGGTCGGCAGCCCCGAACACGATGGCATTGAGATGCCGCAGGATCGCATCACGGTTGCCGAGAGCCAGTGCGGGGATCGGGACTTCGCCGGCGATCATCTCCTCGGGCACGTCGTAGAAGTACTGGTCATGCGGCGTGCTGCGTGCGTAGCCGACCACGAGTCCGACGCGAGATCGGCGTCCGGCGCGGCCCCCGCGCTGAGCGTAGTTGTCGGGACGCGGCGGGACGTTCCGCAGGACCACGGCGTCCAGGCCGCCCACATCAATGCCCAGTTCCAGGGTTGGAGAGCACGAAAGCAGGTTCGTCGGCGACGTGGCCGGTGGAGCCTTGAAGTCGTCCTCCAGGTCAATCCTGTCTTGTGTCGTGATCTGCGCCGTGTGCTCTGCGGCGACCAGCGCTGCCAAGGAAGCCGCCCGGATGCGCTGCACCGTCCGCAGGCGCTCTATCTCTGCATCGGGCACCCCTGCCAGCCGCCCGTGGCACTGCGGGCATGGCATCCCAATGTCCCCGCCAGGGACCATCCTGCTGCACACGTCGCAGCGCCGCCGCGCCGTCTCGTCCACGGGCGCGATGCGCACACATTCCGCGTTCACCTGGAGCAGTTGGGTGGACTTGCGTGCGCCGAACAGCCGGGCCGGCTTGATGAAGCTCCCTCGGCGGAGGAAGTCCATCACCTCAACGAGATCGTCCTCTGATGCATCCACCCCGCCGAATCGCTCCAGCAGATGGAGGAAGATGCGTTGGAAGCTGGGGTTGCGCCCCCCGCGTCCAGGCCGCCGCCAGGGGTTCCTCGCGTAGATCCCGGAGGGCACCTGGCTGCTGTCCAGGTAGGGCAGCGGGTTGCCTTGCTCGTCACAGGGAAGCCCGGAGGGATGCTTTGCTCGCCGTTCCCAGTTCGCCGTGCCGATGTAGAGCGGGCAACTCGGATGGTTGGGATGGTAGCGGAGCATCTCGCGGTTCAGGCAGCCGCGCACCCGCATCTCATCGAGAAGGCACCGACAGATGTAGACCAACTGCGGGAGAGCGACACCAAGACGCGTGGCCAGCTCCTCGCCGCGTGCCACCACGTACTCGCCGAGCCGATGATACTCGACCCTGGCGAGCCCGAGGTTGAATAGCGTGGACCGGTAGCCCGCGCTGATGGCCGCCTCGTCGAGCAGGGGCGCCTCTTCCCACGCGCGGATTCTCTCCAGCGCTTCGTCAGGAATCCAATCCCTCTCCTCGGGCACGTGCGGATTGCCGTCCGCGTGCTCGACGGCCAGCTCGGAGAGCAGCTCCACGAGCCGCTGCACCGTCAGGGCACCCTCTTGGTCGAGCAGGCGCATCACCCGTCGCCGCATGCGGTCGAAGCGGCTGGCGTAGCTGATGAACCGTGCCTGGTGCGCCGCGTCCTGGCGGCTGTCGGCGAAGACGAGGAGACGCTCTTTCCCGTCGTGCTCGGGGTTGTCGCGGTTGGCTTCCTCAAGCGACTCGACCAGGCCCTCGCTCAGCACCTTCACGGCGGCGCTTGTGCCGAGTGCCACACCCGTCACGACACTGCGGCTGCCCGCCGTGGCTCCGCAGCAGAGACATCGCGTACGGGCTGGCGCCAGCGAGACGCGGACGGGATACTCGCTCTCGTTCGTGCTGAACCGCAGCGTCTGGGGATCGAACGAGCCGTGAAGGACCGGCCGCCGTCGCATCTGCCTGCCCTGCCGCGACCGGGTCGCAGCTCTCCGGCGGGCGCGCAACTCGGCCTCGTCGAGGTCCTCGTCCTCATACTCGTCAGCGTCGTCGATGGGCGGCTCCAGGCGGTCGGGCTCGTAGAGCATCCACTCCTCGCCTTCGGCGCCCACCGTGCCAGGAGCCAGGACGTCAGGTTCCTCTCGATCCCCGACGAACCGCAGGAAGTCGGCTCCGCAGTTGCGACAGAGGTAGAGGGGCGCGGTGCGAGAGCCGCACTCACACTCCTCCTCGCCCATCGGGTAGAGCCTGCCGCAGTCGGGATTGATGCACCTGTGGAAGCGCCAGCCGCCTCGGATGAAGCAGTGCGCTCGCAGGCGAAGGGCGCCGGGCGTGCCGTCGGGCAGAGCCGCGCCAATGAGCAACGCCGCTTCGACCTCCCTGCGTAGATCCTCGTCGGGGCAATCGGCGCGCTCGGGCACTTCCGCGCGCATCCGCTCCGTGATCTGCGGCACGGACATGGGCTTCCGGATCAGCCAGTGGTTCAGATCCCACAGCAGCCGACACCGCCGAGCCGCCTCGGCCACCTCGGTGTCGTTCGGGACCCCAGCCAGTTCACAGAGGGCGACGCGCGCTCCCTCAGGTGTCTCCAGACCCTGCGGCGGCGCGGAGATCAGGGTGGGCGAGTAGGCCGCCTCGGACGGGATCTCGATCTCCCGTAGCTCCTCGCCCAGCACCCTGATCGACTTGGGGTCCGCGCCCGTGAGCTTGGCGAAGAAGTCCTGCACCTCCCTGTCCCGCTCCGTCAGGGCCTCCTCGCGGGACATCCCCTCCTCGTCGGGGGTCTTGATCGTCGCCGATGTGCCGACCATCAGCAGCTTGGGGAAGCGGTGTGGGCGGTCGGCGTCGGACACGTCAGCCTTCCAGTCCTGCTTCGCCCTGGCCAGATGGGCCTGGAGGCGGCGGACGAGCAGCGCGATGTTCGTGCCCAGCGTGCCCCGATAGGTGTGCACCTCGTCCAGCACCAGGAACCGGCAGCGGTGGTTGGCGAAGATCGCCTCGCGATCCTTGGGGCGGACGAGCAGGTACTCCAGCATCATGTAGTTCGTCAGCAGGATGTGGGGCGGCTGCCTGCGGAACTTGTCGCGGTCGGCCTCGCTCGTGCTGCGGTCGTACTTCGCGGCGGTCACGGCGCCCGCGAAGCCCGACTGCTCCAGGTAGGTCTCGATGCGGCCAAGCTGGTCGTTCGCCAGCGCGTTCATCGGGTAGAGCAGGATGGCCGTCAGGCCCGACCGCTTGAACCGCACCGCGTCCTCGATGGCGTTCTGGATGGCCGGCAGCAGGAAGCACTCGGTCTTGCCGCTGCCCGTCCCCGTTGTCACGACCACGGGCGATGGCTGCGACCCGCGCAGGTGCTCGATGGCCTCGCTCTGGTGGATGAACGACAGCTCTGGCTCCGATGAGCCGTGCTCCCTCGCCCGCTCCGTCATCACTCGCGCCAGCCGCTCGTCGATGGGCAGCTCATCCCACCGCTTCCCCGGCTTGAACGGCCGATGCGCCTGGAAGAACGGCTCCTGTGCCAGGAACCCCCGCCGCTCCAGCGCCTCCTCCAGCGCCGCCCGCAGCGCGGGGTCCTTCGCCCGGAACTCCGTCACCAGATAGTCGCGGTACTCCGAGACGACGTGGTCGAGTGCCTTGATCGGATGAAGCACCGCGTGCCCCCATCAAGTATAGGCGGGGCTTCCCTGCCCCGCGTCCTTCAGTCAAGATTCCCCGTGCGAAACCGGCCTCAAAGGAGTATAATACCATAGTCGCTTTGAACCTTCGAACAAGCGACGAGCCAAGTCGGGAGACGCAGGATGAACGCGACGGACCGAATCGAGATCAACCCGAACGTCATGTTGGGCAAGCCCGTGATCCGAGGGACGCGCATCCCAGTGGAACTCATCCTTCGGAAGCTCAGCGAAGGCGCGACCGAGGCCGAACTTCTCGATGCCTACCCGAGGCTCACGGTCGAGGACATCCGCGCCGCGCTCGCGTATGCGGCAGACACGGTGGCCCACGAAGAAACGCTGGCCCTCACTCCGCAGGGCTGAGTATCCAGGGGCCGCGCCGTGCGCTTCCTCGCCGACGAGAGCTGTGACTTCGCCATCGTCCGCGCCCTGCGGGCCGCCGGCCACGACGTCCGCGCCGTCGCCGAGCTTTCCCCCCGCGCCGACGACCCCGAGGTCATCCGCCTCGCCGACAGCGAACAGCGCATCCTCCTGACGGAAGACCGGCACTTCGGCCAACTCGTCTTCGCCCATCGCCAACGCACCCATGGCGTCCTGTACCTCCGTTTCCCTTCCTCCGCCCGACACCAGATTGCCAGCGATGTTGTTCGTCTGGTCCAGCAGCACGGCGAGCAACTCCACGACTGCTTCGTCGTCATCCAACCCGGCAGAATCCGCATCACCAGCCCGCCGAGCCCGTAGTCAACTTCGCCTCCTCCTACGTCCTTTGGGCTTGATCTCCTGGCCGAAGAGGTCGGTGGGAACGGGATCGCCGAAGAGATCCTTCTTGCCGCCCTCATTCCCACCGGCTTCGGCGAGGGCCTTTTCGATGGCGGCGGAGACGGCGGGGTCGGGCTCGGGGAGGGCGTCGTTGAGCGGGATGTCCCAGTAGGGGTCGTGCTTGCGGGTGAAGGCGTCGAGGCCGAGGCGCTTCAGCTCGTCGAACGCCGCCAGGCACAGGGCGGGCGCCTGAGGATAGCTCTTGTGGCTGAAGGTCGAGAGCACGTGCTCATACTGCTCGCGGCTCAGTCCGTAGGCGTCGGCCACCACCGCGTCAATCGCCGCCCGCACCGCCCACCGCTCATCCGCCCCCTCCAGCACCGGCCACGTGAACGGCTCCTTCGGCTCACGCCA
>CAZDNN010000398.1:0-6228 GCA_964506385.1 uncultured Planctomycetota bacterium | reverse complement strand
CGTGGCCAAGACCGCCTACTTCCCCGCCACACACGGCCGCCCCTACACGCTGCGGTTCGAGGTCAGCGGACGCCTGCTCCGCGTGTTCGTCAACGGTGGCTTCTTGCTGGAAGGGGTCGCGCCCGAGCCCGTCTCGGCCGGGGCGGGGATCTATCCTGGCCTGTTCCAGATCTACGGTGGCTCCCTCGTCGAGCGGGTCGAGGCGTGGCGCATCGCCGAGCTGCCCGATCCGGGTCTCGTGGCCGCGATGGCGGGGCAGACCGTGGACTTCGGGCCTCGGCTCGCGGCGGCGGGCAGCTTCGCCGCGGCCTTCGAGGACCACGTGCGCCCGCTGCTGGCCGAGCGCCGCTACGGCCGCGCCGCCGAGGTCCTCGCCGAGCTTGGTGCCCGGCCCGAGTTCCGCCTCGCCGCCCCCGCCGTGCGGCTCGCCGAGACCGACGTGGCCCGCCTCATGCGCTTCTGGGCCGAACTGCGGCCCCCGCCCGCCCCGGAGAAGTCCGCGCAGGACATCCTCGCCGCCCTCGGCCCCAACTTCCCCCCGGACGACGATGCCCGCCTCCGCGCCGCCCTCTTCCTCCTCCTCGACGCCCGCGGCAGCCCCGAGCAGGCCCTCCCCCACCTCGACGCTTGCGCCCCCCTCGACGACGCCCGCCGCTACCGCGCCCTCGCCACCCGCATCCTCGCCGCCCCTTGACCCACGCCGCCCCCCGCGCTACGCTGAGCGCCAGCACAGGAAGGCTCTACCATGCCCTACGACCGCATCGACCTGTCGAAGGTCAAGACCTATCCGCTCGGCCAGCGGCCCAACCTCGTCAAGCTCGACGACCTCGTGCGGCCGTGCGACCCGCCGCCGCCGTTCGAGAATGATGAGCTGCCGCTCGTCGCCAAGGCCATCCGCGAGGCGCGGGCCAAGGACAGGCCCGTGCTGTGGATGCTGGGCGCACACGTGGTCAAGAGCGGCCTGTCGCTGCTGGTCATCGACCTGATGCAGCGGGGACTGGTGACCCACGTGGCGGGCAACGGCGCCGTGTCGATCCACGACTTCGAGCTGGCGCTCATCGGCGAGACGAGCGAGGATGTGGCCGACAGCATCGAGGACGGCTCCTTCGGCATGGCCGACGAGACGGGACGCCTGATCAACGAGACCGTCCAGGACGGCCTCCGCGACGGGCTGGGCTACGGCGAAGCCCTGGGCCGCCTCTACGCCACCGACGATCGCTTCGTCCACCGCGACGCGAGCATCCTCCACGCCGGCTACGCCCACCGCGTGCCCGTGACCATCCACGTGACCATCGGCACGGACATCATCCACCAGCACCCCGCCGCCGACTTCGGCGCCCTCGGCGCGGCCAGCGGCATCGACTTCCAGGTCTACTGCGCCACCGTCGCAGGGCTCGAGGGCGGGGTCTTCTGCAACTTCGGCTCCGCCGTGACCGGCCCCGAGGTGTTCCTCAAGGCACTCTCGATTGCCCGCAATCTCGGCCACACCGTCAGCCACATCACGACCGCCAACTTCGACCTCTTCCCCCTCCGAGGCGACTACCACGCTCCCGTCGGCAAGGATGATGTCGAGTACTACTATCGCCCCCGCAAGAACATCGTGAACCGCCCGACCTCGCTCGGCGGCCAGGGCTTCCACATCCGAGGCGACCACGCCGCCACCATCCCCAGTCTCTACCACATGCTCGTCGACTGACCACGCGAAAGCCGGAGAGCGAGCCCCATGCAATCGTCCTCGTCGTCGTCGTCCTCGATCTCTTCTCTCCTCTCTCTTCTCGCGCCCACCCTCTTCGCCCTCGCAGCCTCGGGCTGCACGGGCTTCCGCCTCGGCCCCTACGGCATCGGCATCGCGACCACCCAGGTCCGCCGCACTGTCCTCCTCCGCTATGACTGGAGCCCTGACGATCGCTTCGTCCTCATCAGCAAGCAGAGCACCCGGAGCCTCGAGCGGAGCTGCTTCCTGCTCATCCGCACCGGCGGGTGGGACGTCGTGCGGCCCGACCGCTTCGAGGTCTACCGCGTGTCCAGCAGCGGGGAGGAGCGGCCGGCCAGGCTCGGCAAGGGCCGAGGCCTGAAGGTCTGCCCCGCCGGCACGTACGCCGCCTTCCACGAGGAGTACGTCCCCGACAAGGATGCGCCGCCCCGCCACCGCCTGTGGCTGGTGGACTACGCGCAGCCGCGGCCCAGGCCCGTCATGCTCGGCGAGCAGGTCGTGCACTACTCGTTCTCCCACGACGGCGCGTGGCTCTCGTGGGCCTCCGTCGCCGACGGCACGTGGACGGTGGCGAGGGTGGACCGCCCCGATGAGCGACAGGCTCTGGATGGCAAGCTCAGGACGCTCTCCGCGAAGGGCTGGCGGACGCGCCGCTGGGGGATGCCGCGCGACCGCTGGCGCTGGTCGGCCGACGGCTGTCTCTACCGTCTGCTGACCCGCTGGAACGAGGCCCGCCGCGCGCTGGACTACCGTTGGGTGCGCCTCGTGCCGCCGGACTGGCGGGTCGAGGATCTCGGCGAATCGCCCGCAGGCGCCCCGCCGCCGACCCTCCGCGAGGAGCGGCCCAGCCGCCCCCACGGCCTCGCCCGTTCGCTCGACGGCTCCGTCCGCCTCGACATCAGGACCGTCCGCCGCCGGCGCGCAGGCCTGCTCTTTCTCATCGGCTTCCCCGAGGCGATCACCGAGGTTCAGAACGTCGTCCTCACGCTCCCCGACCTCTCCGAGCGCCCGCTCACGCACTTCCGCGCCTCGCGATGGTGACTGGGACGACGCGCAGGAGCACCGGACCGGTCTTGCCCGCAAGACAGCGTTTGGGAGGGCGAGGCTCCCGCCGAGCCGGCTCTCCGCGGTGACGGCGGCTCGGCGGGAGCCTCGCCCTCCCACCTCTCAAGGAGAATGGCGCATGCTGACACGGACGCGACTGGAGGAGCTGCTGGCGGCCCTCCCGGGAAAGCGGATCGCGGTGATCGGCGATTTCTGCATGGATATCTATTGGCACGCGGACATGACCCGGTCGCAGCTCTCGCGCGAGACGCCGCGCTTCCCCCTGCCAGTGGTCCGCGAGGAGTTCTCCGCCGGCGGCGCGTCCAACGTGGCGTGGAACCTCGCGGAGCTGGGGGTCGGCACCGTCCAGGCCATCACCCTCTTCGGCGACGACTGGCGCGGCCGTGAGCTCAGCCGCGTGCTCGCCGAGCGGCACGGCGTCGATCTCCAGCACGTCATCATCGCCCCGGGCCGCGTCACCCCGGCCTTCGCTAAGCCCATCCGCCACGGCTTCCACTCCGAGCAGGAGGACTCCCGCCTCGACTTCGAGAACGCGGCACCCGCGCCCCGCGAGCTCGAGGAGCAGGTGCTGGCGAACCTGGCGGATGCGATGCCCGGCCTCGACGCGCTGCTCGTGGCCAACCAGATCAACAACAGCCTGATCAGCCCCCACGTGCGCGAGGGCATCCTCGCTCTGGCCGCCGCGCACCCCGAGGTGGCGGTCATCGCCGACTCCCGCAACGAGATCGGCGCGTTCCGCGGCGTCGTCCTCAAGCCCAACGAGATCGAGGCCGCGCGCGTCTTCCACCCCGACATCGCCCCCGCCGACATCTCCGACGGCATCATCCGCGACTGCGGCCGGCGTCTCGCCGAGCGCGCGGGCAAGCCCGTCTTCCTCACCGTCGGCGAGCGCGGCGCGTTCGTCTTCGACGGCGACCGGTGCGACCACGTCCCGGGCTTCCCCCAGGAGCCGCCGCTCGACATCGTCGGTGCCGGCGACACCTTCATCGCCGCCCTCGCCGCCGCACTCGCCAGCGGCGCGTCCCCCGTCGAGGCCGCCACACTCGCCTGCCTCGCCGCCTCCGTCACCGTCAAGAAGCTCGGCACCACCGGCGCCGCCAGCCCCGAGGAGCTGCTTGCGAGATTCGATGAGACCCACTGACCCCAACAGCATCGAGATCATCAACACAGGCGCCGAGCTCGGCCGCTTCCGAGAAGCGCTGTTCGACTTCGACGGCACCATCTCCGTCATCCGCGAGGGCTGGGAGCGGGTGATGGTGCCGATGATGGTCGAGATGCTCGCCGGCGAGGAGGGCGACCCCGAGGGGAGCATCCGCCGCGAGGTCGAGCAGTATGTCGATGAGTCCACAGGCGTCCAGACCATCCTCCAGATGGAATGGCTCGCAGAGGCCGTCGCCCGGCGCCGCGGCCCTGCCCAGGCCCTCACGGCCTACGAGTACAAGGGCATCTACGACGAGCGGCTGCTCGCGCCGGTCCGCGAGCGGCTCGGCAGGCTCGAGCGGGGCGACCTTCGCCGCGAGGACCTGATGATCGCTGGCGCCGAGGACTTCGTCCGCGCGCTCGGCGAGCGCGGCCTGACGCTCTACCTCGCGAGCGGCACCGACGTCGAGCACGTGCGCCACGAGGCCGCGGCGCTCGGCGTGGACCGCTGCTTCGGCGGCGGGATCTTCGGTGCGCTCGGCAGCGTCGAGGCCTACTCGAAGGGGAAGGTGATCCGCGAGATCCTCGACGCCCACCACCTCAGCGGCCCCGAGCTCCTCGTCGTCGGCGACGGCCCCGTCGAGATCCGCGAGGGCAAGGCACGCGGCGCCGTCACCCTAGGCGTCGCCAGCGACGAGGCCCGCCGCCGCGGCCTCAACCCCCACAAGCGCGACCGCCTCATCGCCGCCGGCGCCGACCTCCTCATCCCCGACTTCACCGCGGCCGCCGGCCTCCTCGCCCTCCTGCTGCCTGAGGCCGTCTGAGTGCACCGCTGCAACGCGAGAGTCCCGCTGGCTCGCATTCCGCCTCCTATCCGCGTTCATCCGCCTTCGCCAAGGCTCCGGCGGACGGGTCCGCGTTCATTCGCCTTCGCGCAGCTTCGGCAGACAGGTCTGCGGTCCGACGCTCGTGATTCTCACTTTCTCGGGCGGGAGGGTCTTGCCATTGGTCATTGGCGGGAGGGGCGTGCGGCTTCGCCTGAATGACGAATGACCCGGGGAGGGTCGAGGGACGAGGGACGAGGGGCGAGTGGAAGAGAATCAGAGGGACAGGGCCAGGTCTGCGTTACTCACTTCTCATGCGGCACGCGTCAGTCGCTATCCGTTTCCTCGAGGCCTGCCTGCTTCATGAGGTGGCGCTGAAGGCCCTGCTTGAGCGGGCGGTTCCCGTGGATGGGGATCGAGAGGCGGACGGTGCTGCCCTGCTTGCCATAGATGTGGTGGCTGCCCTTGATACGGAGAAGGCGCCAGCCGTGGCGCTCGACGATGCGGGCGAACTCCCTCCCGGAGACGGCCTTCATACGGCGATCTCCAGGACTCGGTCGCGGTCGGTGGAGTCAGGGTGCTCGACGTCCACCGACAGGCAGCCTTCGATGGCTTCGTAGAGGTTCTGGAGGAGCTCTTCGAAGGTCTCGCCCTGGGTGGCGCAGCCGGGGATGGCGGGGACCTCGGCCCAGTAGCCGCCCTCCTCGGCTTCGTGCACGATGACCTTGATCTTCATGGGTCGGCTCTCCGTGGCAGCGCGAGCGTGCGCGTATCCGTCGTGGCTCGGGACCCCTTCGGGCTGACGTGTGCCTCAAGACCCCATGAGGATAGCAGGTCGGCATCGGAACTGCAAGGAGCGGCGCGAGGAGGGGAAGGCGGAAGGCCAGTCGGCAGGAGGCAGCGGCATGCGGCAGGAGGAGGGGGCCCGCGAAGGACGCGAACGCGCGCGAGACGGTCGAGACACGAGCATCCAGCATCGAGTATCGACCGTCCAGCACGAGCCGCGAATGACACGGATGGCACGGAACGTGGCCGCGAGCCGCCGGTTTGCGGAAGCGATCCTCTCTCGACAAGGCAGAGCCTCGTCGCTACGCCAGCGTCAGCGGCGAGCCCCTCTTCCTGCCGGCCCCCAATCGGCGATCGCAAATCGGGAATCGGCAATGGGGGATCACCCCCCCGCCTCACTCCCCGAACCGAATCCCGAACGGCGCGGCCACGGCATTGAGCTGCGCCAGCACCTCCGCCTCGCTCCGCCCCATCGCCCGGAGCAGCGCGGCGTAGTTGCGAATCGCCGCCCGCAGCTTCGGGTGCTCGTGCCCCGTCTGGTCGGTGAAGTTGAGGAGTATCCCCAGCATGCGCCGGCTGAGCGGCTCGGCCTCGGCAAGGCGGTTCGTGTCCTGGAGCAACTGCGCGAGGTTGTTGAGCCGAATGGCGACGGTGGGGTGTTCCGGCCCGTAGCTCGCCTCGTCAATGGCCAGTGCCCGC
>CAZDNN010000397.1:0-6234 GCA_964506385.1 uncultured Planctomycetota bacterium | reverse complement strand
ACGCCGTGGGGCACGACCAGGTGGTCGGCCCGCCGCGGCGGCTCCAGTGGGTTGGCAGCCCGCGCTGGTCGCGGCACCACGACCACATGGCCTCGATGAGCGCCCTGGTCTCGGCCAACGGTCGGCTCTTCTACATCATCGACCTCGGCTCGAAGGCCTCGGTCCAGCTCCCGCCCGACTGGTGGCTCATCGCCCGCGACGCCTTCAACGGCACCATCCTGTGGAAGCGGCCCATCGCGGCGTGGAACACCCATCGCTGGGCACTCAAGAGCGGCCCCGCACAGCTCCCCCGGCGCCTCGTGGCCGTCGGCGACACCGTGTTCGTCACCATGGCGCTCGACGCGCCGGTGACCGTCCTCGACGCCGCCACCGGCAAGACCCTCCGCACCTGCAAGGGCACGGCCAATACCGAGGAAATCATCGCCTCCGACGGCGTCCTCTTCCTCATGGTCAGCCCCAATCCCTCGAAGTGGCCCGGGTTCCGCCAGCGCTTCGCCTACGTGTGGGACAACACGCGGGAGGCCAACAGCTACGGCGCCTGGGACGAGAAGGCGCGGCGCATCGTCGCCGTCCAGGCCGACACGGGGCAAGTGCTCTGGGAGAAGAAGGACCCCGTGGCGCCGCTCACCCTCGCGGCCGACGCGAAGCGGGTCTGCTACCACGACGGCGAGCGGATCGTCTCGCTGGACAGGAGGACTGGCAAGGAGCAGTGGCGCTCGGAGCCCGTCGCGCGGCGCTCGCCGATTCCCACGTGCTTCGGCCCGACCCTGGTGCTCTATCGCGACGTCGTGCTCTTCGCCGGCGGCAACCGCTCGATGACGGCGCTGGCCGCGGCGACGGGCAAGACGCTCTGGACGGGCAAGCACCATCGAGGCGGCCACATGTCGCCCGAGGACCTGCTGGTGCTCGACGGCGTGGCGTGGTCGGGCCAGATCGCCGGCGGCGGCGACAGCGGGGTGTTCACCGGCTATGACGTGCATACGGGCAAGGTCAAGGGCGAGTTCAAGCCCGACGTGAAGACCTACTGGTTCCACCACCGCTGCTACCGCGCGAAGGCGACCGACCGCTTCCTGCTGACCTCGCGCACGGGCATCGAGTTCATTGATCCCGTCAAGCAGCACTGGGAGCCCCACCACTGGGTCCGCGGCGGCTGCATCTACGGGGTAATGCCCTGCAACGGCCTCATCTACGCGCCGCCCCACTCCTGCGGCTGCTACCTCGAATCGAAGCTCTGCGGCTTCAACGCCCTCGCCCCCGCTCCCGCGAAGCCTGTTGCCGAGCGGCCCGCCGCCCAGCGGCTCGTCCAAGGCCCCGCCTTCGACACAATCGGCAATCGGCAATCGGCAATCGGCAATGGTGAGTGGCCGACCTACCGTCACGATGGGGAGCGGAGCGGCAGTACGAAGGCCGCTGTGCCCGCGAGCCTGAAGCAGGCGTGGCAGGCGAAGCTCGGCGGGCGGCTCAGCAGCGTCGTGGTGGCCGACGGCAAGCTCTTCGTGGCGGCGGTGGATGCCCATACGCTGCACGCGCTCGACGCGAAGACGGGCGCGGTGGCCTGGACGTTTACCGCCGGCGGGCGGATCGACTCGCCGCCGACGATCTGGCAGGGCCGCTGCCTGTTCGGCTCGGCCGATGGGTGGGTCTACTGCCTGCGCGCGGCCGACGGAGCGCTCGCCTGGCGCTTCCTCGCCGGGCCGGACGACCGCCGCCACGTGGCCTACGAGCAGGTCGAATCGGTGTGGCCCGTCCACGGCAGCATCCTCGTCCAGGGCGGCGTCGCGTGCTTCGTCGCGGGCCGCTCGGCGTTCCTCGACGGCGGCATGCGGCTCTATCGCCTCGACGCGAAGACCGGCAGGCAGCTCTCGATGACGGCGCTGGACGACAAGGACCCCGAGAGCGGCAAGAACCTCCAGGTGCACGTCAAGGGCCTGACCATGCCCGTGGCGCTGCCCGACATCCTATCGAGCGATGGCAAGCGCCTCTACATGCGGACGCAGCGCTTCGACATGGAGGGCAAGCGGCTGGGCGTCGCGCCCGAGGGCTTCACCGACCAGGTGGGCGAGGAGGCGCACCTGTTCTGCCAAGTCGGGCTGCTGGACGACTCGTGGTTCCACCGCTCCTACTGGCTCTATGGCCGGGCGATGGGTGGGGGCTACGGCGGCTGGTTCCAGGCCGCGCGCTACGCCCCGTGGGGCCGGATCCTGGTGTTCGACGAGGGGCGGGTCTACGGCTACGGCCGACGGCCCGAGTACATCACCAACTCATCGGTCTTCGAGTACCTGCTCTACGCGGCCGACCGCAAGATGGACCCCGAGCGGATTCAGCAGGTGCGGCGGTCCATCGGCCGCATGAACGCGCGGTCGCGGCGGCGCAACGGCACCTCGTCGGACTGGAAGCTGCGCAGCGCGTTCCCCCTCGAGCAGCTCTCGGCAGTGAAGTTCCAGTGGATGCACGACCAGCCGTCGGTCATCGCCCGCGCGATGGTCAAGGCAGGCGGCACGCTGTTCGTGGCCGGCCCGCCCGACGTCATCGACGAGCGCCGCTCGTTCCGTCTCCCCGACGACGAGGACGTGCAGGCGAAGCTGCGCCAGCAGCGCGACGCGTGGGCCGGGAAGCTCGGCGGCCGCCTGTGGGCCGTCGCCGCGGCGGACGGCAAGCCTGCGGCGCGCTATCGCCTCGGCGCCGTGCCAGTGTTCGACGGCATGGCCGCGGCCTACGGCAGGCTCTACGTCGCGACGGCCGACGGCCGCGTGCTGTGCCTGGCCGGCGACGGCGCCACCGCGCTGCCACAGGCCGACGAGCCGCCCCAGACCAGGAGCGCCGAGCCGCCGCTCGAGCCCGACTACCTCCGCCCGCCCGAGGTCCGCAAGGACAAGGACTTCGATCGTGTGGCCGCCTGCGCCGTGCTTCAGGCCAAGCTCGGCTATGCCCTGCGCAGCAACGAGCGCAACCGCTTCGGATACGCCGTCAACAAGCTCGACAAGCCGCTCACGCAGAGGGCGCAGCTCAAGACCACGTTCCGCACCGTCCGGGGCAGCCAGGGGCGGTTCCTCATCAACGGCCTCCTGGCCTTCGGCGACGGCGCGAAGGACGAGCAGCTCATCAAGTGCGGCGTCCGCCTCCAGGCGCAGAGCGCCTTCATCGTCCAGGGCACCTACAAGGACGGCAAGCAGAAGAGCAAGCCCCTCGAGATAGACAAGAACAGCCTGGTGCCGCTGACCGTCGTGGTGGACCTCAAGGCCCAGAAGGTTACCCTCACGGTCAAGAACGTCACCGTCGAGGCGCCGCTCGCCCGGCCGCTCAAGGCCGTCACGCACGTCGGCTATGCCGTGGACGCCGCCTGGTCGGAGTTCAGCCCAATCGATATCGCTGGGAAGTGAGCCCGGCGCGGTGGGCCGGCGGCGAGCGCCTCTGCACATGTGAAGGAGCCTCGGATGGGGGCAAGGCGGCGTGCACTGTCAGGAGCCCTTGTCGCGGCGACGGTCCTGGTCGCGAGCGCCCGCCCGCCCCTTCACGCTGGGCAAGCCGGCGCGGCAGCGGAGGCGCAGCGGATTCTCCAGGCCACTGGGGTCAAGGGCGGGCTCATAGTCCATCTCGGTTGCGGCGACGGCACGCTGACCGCGGCCTTGTGGGAAGCTGCGAGCCGCGAGCCGCCTACGCCCGCCGTAGCGGGGCTTCGTCGCCCTCGCGAAGGCGGGCCACGAGCCGCGAGCGGCAGGGCGGCGACGCTCGATGCTCGTAGCTCGAAGCTCGCGGCTGGCTGCCTCGTTCACGGTCTCGACACGGACCGCGAGAGCGCAGCGAAGGCCCGGGCGCATCTTCGCGCCGAGGGCCTCTGCGGCCCTGTCGCCGTCCAGTGGCTCATGGGCAGCCGTCTGCCCTATGCCGACGGCCTCGTCAGCCTCGTCGTCGCGACGAAGCTCGAGCCCGTGGCCATGGACGAGGTGATGCGCGTGCTGTCGCCCGGCGGCGTTGCCTGTGTCCTGCGGGATGGGGCCTGGCAGAAGACGGTCAAGCCGTGGCCGGAGGCCCTCGATGAGTGGACCCACACGCTCCACGATCCGAGCAACAACGCGGTCGGCACCGACACGGTGGTGGCGCCGCCCCGGCGCTTCCAGTGGATCGCCGGCCCCCGTCGCGCACGGCAGCACGAGAACCTGGCGAGCGTCAGCGCCGTCGTCTCGGCGAAGGGGCGCCTCTTCGCGATCCAGGACGAGGGCTCCATCGCCTCGGCCGTCCTCCCGTCGCGATGGTTCCTGGTCGCACGGGACGCCTTCAACGGCGTGCTGCTCTGGAGGCGGAAGGTGGGGCCGTGGGAGTGCCATCTGCGCGCCTTCCGCCAGGGGCCGCCCGACATCGCGCGGCGCCTCGTCGCCGTCGGCGACAGGGTGTTCGTCACCCTCGGCTACGGCAAGCCGCTCTCGATGCTCGACGCGGCCACGGGCGAGACCCTCAAGACCTGCGAGCGCACGACGGGCACGACCGAGGTTCTCCATCACGATGGCACCCTCTATCTCGTCGTGGGTGACCGCACGGCCGAGGCAGCCGCCGAGGCGGCCCGACGGCGCGGCCCCACGCCACCTCCCAGAAGCCGCAGGATCGCCGTCCTCGATGCCGACAGCGGCGCCGTGCGCTGGCAGAAGGGCGACGCCGACACCGCCACCCTGATGCCCACCACCCTCGCCGTGGCGGGCGGCCGCGTCTTCTTCCAGAACCACACCCACGTCCTCTGCCTGGACGCGAAGACAGGCAAGGAGCGTTGGCGGGCCGAGCGCCCAGTGGCAGTCAAGCGGCCGGGCTTCTCCACACCGACGCTCGTCGTCTACGGAGACGTCGTCCTGTCGGCCGACCGCGCGACGCCCGAGCTGCTCAGGAAGGAGCCGAAGCGGAAGTACGGCATGGGCTGGGTCAACGCCCCGAAGGGCAAGCTCATCGCCTTCGCCGCCGACACGGGGAAGCGGCTCTGGAGCGCCGACTGCCGCGAGGTCTTCAACGCCCCGGTGGACGTCCTCGTTGCCGACGGCCTGATCTGGACGGGCGAGGTCGTGCACTCGAGAGACCCCGGCATCACCCAGGCACGGGACCCGCTGACGGGCGAGATCAAGCGGACGCGCCCGAAGGACCAGACCTTCTTCAACGTCGGCATGCCCCACCATCGCTGCCACCGCAACCGCGCGACCAACCGCTACCTCATCCTCGCCAGGGCTGGCGTCGAGTTCATCGACGTCAAGAGCGGCACCGCCATCCCCAACCACTGGGTCCGCGGCACCTGCCAGCACGGGACGATCCCCTGCAACGGCCTGCTCTACGCTCCGCCCCACTCCTGCGCGTGCTACCTCGCTGCGAAGCTCAACGGCTTCATAGCCCTCTCCGGTCAGCCGGAGCAGCCCTGGAACGGCCCTGTGCCGGCACGGCTGGTGAAAGGCCCGGCGTTTGGAGCGGCCAGCGGTCAGCAGTCAGCGGTCAGCAAGGCAGAGGATTGGCCCACGTACCGCCACGATGCCGAGAGGAGCGGCGCTACGGAGACCGCCGTGCCGACGGGGCTCGCGCAGCAATGGGCAACGACGCTGGGCGGGAAGCTGAGCAGCGTGACGGTCGCCGAGGGCAAGGTGTTCGTCGCGTCGGTGGACGCCCACACGGTGCACGCGCTCGACGCGGCGACGGGGGCGGAGGCCTGGGCTTTCACGGCGGGCGGGCGGGTAGACTCGCCGCCCACGATCAGCCGTGGCGTCGCGGTGTTCGGCTGCGCCGACGGCTGGGTCTACTGCCTGCGCGCGTCGGACGGTGCGCTGGCCTGGCGCTTCCGCGCGGCGCCGCTGCCGCGGCACATCGTCGTCCGCGAACAGGTGGAATCGGCGTGGCCAGTGCACGGAAGCGTGCTCGTGAGCGACGGCGTCGTCACCTTCGCAGCCGGCCGCTCGTCCTATCTCGACGGCGGCATCCGCCTCGTCCGGCTCGACCTGGCGGCCGGCAAGGTCCTTGCCGAGACGCAGGTAGACAGCCGCGATCCGAAGACGGGCTACCAGCGCAAGGGCGTCGTCAAGATGTTCGACATCCCGGGCGCGCTGCCCAGCGTGCTGTCGAGCGACGGCGAGCTGCTCTACATGCGTCACGCGGCCTTCGAGCCCGAGACCCTGAAGCCTGCGGCCGCGAAGCCGCATCTCTACAGCCCCACCGGCCTGCTCGACGACACGTGGTGGCACCGCAGTTACTGGATCTACGGGACCCGCTACT
>CAZDNN010000396.1:0-6270 GCA_964506385.1 uncultured Planctomycetota bacterium | reverse complement strand
CACGTGCGGGTCGCCCCACCAGATCCGCCGCCCCGGCCGCCGCACGCAGCAGACGGGGTTGCTGTGGAAGAGCGCGTCGCCGAGCCGGGCCTCGAAGCGGAACATCCCTTCCTCGGCGATGCTCACCCCCTCGACCATCGCCACCGCCGCCCGACCCGGCCGGAAGGGCACCTCGATGAGCGACTCGCTTGCGAACCTCGCCCGAATCCACACGCTGCCCTCGAACTCGACGGACGGGTAGCCGATCGCATCGAGCACCGCGACCTTCAGGCGAAACGGCTCGTCCCGCGCCACGATGGTCGGGGCGACCAGACAGACCTCCCGCGCCGGCCCCCCCGGCGCCTCGAGGGTGATGACCTTGCGGTGGAAGGCGGGGGGGTAAGTGGCGAGCGCCATCAGTACGGGAACCCGGCAGAGAGGGTGGAAGCACCAAGTGGGTCAACTGCCCGCGTGGGCCTTCTGGAACGCCGGCGAGTGGGCCTCGATCTTGCGCATCGCCTCGCGATCGTAGACCTTCTCGCCACAGTCAGGGCACTCGTAGAACTCGAGGCTCGGCACCGAGTAGCGCTGGCCCTGGAACTCGCCCCTCCAGGTCCTGCGGACCTTCCGGATGTTCCCGCTCCCGCACGATGGGCAGATGGTGATGTTCAGCATGTCGCTTTGCCCCTTAGAGGGCCTTCTTCGAGGAGATGAGGAAGTAGTACGTTTCCGCGCCTGCTTCGGCGACCAGCTTGCCCTTGGTGTAAACGGCCAAACCGGTCAGGTTCGTGCTCTGGATCACGTACAGCCGCTCCCCTGGGCGCTTGCGCGAAGGGCTGCGTGAGCGGAGCGTCTTGTAGATGGCCACCGCATTGAGGATGGACTCGGCGATGTCGAGCTCCGTGAGCCCGTCAGCTTCCATCTCGGTGCGGGCCTTCTCGCTGAACGCGTACCGGCCGGCAAGAACGGCCCGCTTGATCCGGATGAGCACGCTGCTCACAAGCAAAGCGCCTACATGGCTCCACGCTGCGAAGCGTCTGGAGCCGATCATAGCACATCACGGCCCGGGGTTCCACCGATCGGCCCTCGCCGGCCTAGCAGCCCGAGAGGTGCGAGCCCCAGTTGTGCGGCGCCGCCAGCGCCTTGGTCTCCTCGAGCACGGGCAGGTGGCGGAGCCAGCGGGTGAGGGTGCCCATGGCCTTCTCCTGTTCTCCCTCACCCCTATCTTCTGCTATGAGGACCGTTTTGTCGAGTCGTGGTCGTGACATCCGCCGTCTCCTCTGCTTCCGCTGCCGCCCCCCAGGCAGGCTGTCTCACTCTCCCCCACCGGTGGCTGGGGGGGAACCTGAGGGCGGCTCCGCCCAACAGGCCGGCGCTTGCAGCGGTGGCGCCGCCGGGCTATGCTGGCGCGGGGTGGGGTGGTCAGGAGGCGAGCCATGAGATGCGAGACGCTGGGGGTGGTGCTCCTCGCGCTGGCAGTGGCAGCCCTGGGTGGCGCCACGGAGACCCGATTGCAGGAAGGGGCAACGGGCATCGCCGCGAAGTTCCCCGGCGACCGGGGCATCGAGAAGCACCCCGACGTGATCTTCGTCGAGCATTTCGAGGAGGGATCGCCGGAGGCGGTCTTCAAGCGATGGGACAGCGTGAAGGCCAAGCCCATCCTGTCGCTCTCGCGCGACGTGCCTGGGGGTAGCGGCGGCAAGGCGTCGCTCCTGATGGCCCACGTCGGCGGACAGGGCACGGGCGCCCATCTGTATCGCCGGCTGCTGCCCGGGCACAAGGTGGTCTTCGCCCGGTGGTATGTGAAGTTCGACCCCGATTGTGCGCAGGTCCACCACTTCGGCACGCACCTCGGCGGCTTCCACCCGCCGACGCCGTGGCCCCAGGGCGGCGCCGGCCAGCGCCCTCGCGGCGACAAGCGGTTCACCACCGGCGTCGAGCCCTTCGGCAAGAGCTGGAATTGGGATTTCTACACCTACTGGCAGGGGATGCACGTCCACGGCGACGGCCGCTACTGGGGCACGCCCTTCCACACGGGCGGCGCGAAGCGCAAGGTCGACCGGGGCAAGTGGATCTGCGTCGAGATGATGGTGAAGGTGAACGACCCGCCGTCGGCGTCGAATGGCGAGCAGGCCTTCTGGATCGACGGGAAGCTGTTCCGCCGCGACGGCCAGATCGTCAGCCACATCGGCCCGGGCTTCCCACGCGGCCGCTGGACAGGCGGCTGGTGGCGGCCCGAGGCGAACGCCAGGACCGCCTTCGAGGGCTTCCGCTGGCGCAGCGTCGAGGCCCTCAAGGTCAACTACATCTGGACCTACCTCTACATCACCCGGGCGCCCAAGGGCCACGTCAGCAAGGTCTGGTTCGACCATATCGTCGTCGCCAAGTCCTACATCGGCCCGCTGGCGCCCATCCGCAGGTAGGCTTGCCGGCGGCCCTCTTGCGTCTCCTCCTCAGCCCACGCAGCGGCCGTCACAGGCTGTGCTCGGCGCGGGCGATCACGCCGTCCTGAATGTCGCGGGTGAGGTTGACGAAGAACTCGCTGAAGCCCGCGACGCGGACGACGAGGTCGCGGTGCTCCCAATGGCGGAGCATCTTCGGCGGCACCCTGCCACGCAGGTAGCCGCGCCGCCCGGGATTCTCGCCCACATAGATCCCGTTCTCCGCGATGCCCAGCTCCACGAACACGGGCATCGCCCCCGGCGTCTCCGAGATCGACCCCGCAAGCCTGTCGTGGGGCCGCAGGTACAGCGGCACCGTCCCGAAGTACTCCCGCAGCGCCACCGCGACCGGCGAATCGAGGATGTGCCGCCGCAGCGCGAGCATGTCGGAGAAGTCGTGAGTGGCAGGTGGAGCAAGCTTCATCGGGTGGCACTGCCTCCGTGGCCAATCCCGTGCTCATGCTCTTGTGAGTCGCCCCGGCTGTCAAGGGCCTATCGCGGGAGGAGAGCCATCATTCGCCAGTCATCCCGAGCGGAGCGAAGCGAAGCCGAGGGATCTCTGCTTCGCCCGCTCTCAGAGCCGGCGTCTGGCCCTGACGTCGGGACGAGAGGGGGAGGCCGTCGGGCTCGCCCCCGCCGAGGCAGAGATTCCTCCGCTCGGCTTCCCGCCTACGCCAACGCTTCGGCGGGCAGGCGGCCTCGGTCGGAATGACCGTGGAAGAGCTCGCCGTTAGCGCGGAGGTTCTCCAGGAACCAGTGCTTGAGCACCGTCCGTTGACCTTTGAGGACCACTCCTCGACCCGCACGGCGATTCTCAGGGCTTCGCGGCCTCAGGCGCGATGGGCTTGCTGGTGAGGAGGCCGATGCCGCGGCCACGGGCGCCGACGGCGCAGTAGTGCATGTAGAAGGTGTCGTTCGCGGGGTTCCAGACCAGGGAGATCTTGTGGGCGTACTTGCGGTCGAGGCCGGCCGGGTGGCCGCCAGCCTTGTAGAGGGGCTCGGGGTGCTGGGTCCAGTGGACGAGGTCGCGGGAGAAGGCGGCCAGGATGTGGGCGCCGCCGCGGCCGACGCCGAAGTAGATGCAGGTCCAGTGGTCGCCGTCGCGGTAGACCTTGGGGTCGGAGCAGAAGCGCTCGTCGTAGCCGCCCTTGCGGTTGCGGAGGATGGGATTGCCCGAGTGGCGCGTCCAGGCCAGCAGGTCCTTGGAGAAGGCGAGGCCGCTCTGCTCGATGCCGCCGCGCGCCGCGTTGTAGAAGTCGTAGAAGCGGCCTTCGTGCTCGACGAGCCAGGGCTGGTAGATGCAGCTCTTCTCCCATTCGCCGCAGTCGGGGTCGTGCACCGAGAGGATGGGGGTGTTTTTCCCACGCCGCCACGTCAGGCCGTCGTCGCTGACGGCGACGCCCTCGTAGCCGGGCCGGAGCTCGTAGCCGCCCTGGCGCGGGTAGCATCCGTAGAGGGTCCAGAACTTCCCGTCCCGCTTCTTGAGCAGCCGCGGGGCATTGATGCCGTAGGACTCGTAGAGGTAGGCGCCGACGACGCAGCCGCCGTGGTCGAACTCGCCCTTCGGCCCGAAGCCCATGGCCAGGCGCGGCTTCCGCCAATGGACGAGGTCGTCGCTCTCGGCGACGAAGGAGCTGTAGCCCTTGCCGTCGAAGGCGATGAAGCTCATGTACCAGCGGCCGTCGCCCGGGATCTGGTAGACCGTCGGGCAGTCGGTGTTCTTGAAGGCCTCGTAGCCTGGGATCTTCGGCTCGGCGGGGATGACGTGGTCGGGCCAGTAGTGCCAGCCGCGGTAGGGCTTGGCCCATGCGTCCAGCGTCGCGCGGTCAATGGCCTTCGCCGCGTGCTGGCCGCCGAGGGCGTCGCAGGCGCACAGCAGCGCGATGAGCACGGGTGCACACAGCCAGATGGGTGACATCTCTCCTGGCTCCCTTGCTGATGGCAGCCTCCCGGAGCGCGTGCGGATGGCCTGTTCCATCACCGTGTCGCGAGCTCCGCGACGCCGCGGGCCAGCCGGAAGGTGTTGTGCTCGAGACGCACCGACTCGGGTGCGCCGCGAAGCTGTACCGCGCCCTTGATGGTAGCTCGCGGGTCGTCGATCGTGCAACCGCGGATGGCCACGTCGGCGCAGTTGCGGAGGACGATGGCGCGGAGCTTGGGGTCGGCGTCGGGACGCATGGTGATGGCGTTGTTGCGGAGGGTGACGCCGCGCAGGTTCCAGGCCTGAATGCCGTGGCCGTTGCCCTGGACGATGGTGTTGCCCTCGACGAGGATCGGGCCGCCGGCGGGCCGCAAAGGCCGCGCGTGGCCCTGGCGGACGAGCTGGACGGCGGCGATCCAGATGTCGCGGAAGCGGTTGCCTCGGTAGACCTGGTCATAGGGCAGCGGGCCTTCGCCGAAGCGGAAGCTGTTGCAGGCGTGGACGCCGTAGGCCGTCTCCTCGACGATGTTGCCCTCGCAGACGACGGGCGTGCGGAGGAGCAACGCCGTCTTCATCTGGCTGCGGAAGGTGCAGCCGCGCACGACGGCGGGCGCCGTCTTCTTCACATAGAAGCGGGTGCATCGCTCGCGGCCTACGGTCTTCGCGTCGGCGATGCCCGGCACCGCGCGGGCGATGGTGATGCGGCGGTGGTGACTGCGCAGGAACTCGACCTTTGCAGCCTCGACCTCCGCGAGGAAGACCGACTCGACGGGGTCGTAGACCAACAGCGTATCGCCGACGGTCACCGAGGAGTCGTAGTAAGCGATGTCGCTGTAGCAGGTGAGGAACTCGGTGTCGGAGAGCCGCTCCATCACGTCCTCGCTCATCGTCGAGATGTTGATCGAGTCGTCGAGCAGGCCCTCGAACGTGCAGTCCTCGATGACGGGGCCGGTCTTGTTGTTCTTGCAGTGCATGCCGTCGGACGCGCTGACCATCAGCCGGCCCGAGCCGGGCTTGTAGACGATGCGGATGCGGCGGAGCGTCACGTCCTGCGTGCCCGTGAGGCGGACGACCATGGCCGGCGAGGCGTGCACCGTGATGTCCTCGAGGGTGCAACGGCGGCTGAAGCGCACCTGGAACGTGCCGGCGGGGTTGGTGTGGAACACGCCCTTGTCCTGCGGCGTCGTGCCGATGATGAAGCGGGAATCCTCGAAGCCCTGGTGCGGGCGGTAGACGACGGGGAAGACGAAGCGCTGGCCGACATGGGTCTTGAGGATGCGGTCCTCGTGGCCAGCCTTCCTGTTGCCCGCGATGGTGTACAGCCGCTGCTCGCGCGACACGGGCCGCACTGTGCCGATGTACGACCACAGGTGGGTGTAGCGGCGGCGGCCCTTCTCGATGAAGGCGCCGTGGCGGCCTGGGGTCATCTCGGGCAGCGGGAAGCCGTCGTGGATGCGGACGTGGATCTCCCGCTTCGCCTGGTCGATGGCGACGACGTCGCCCTGGGTGAAGGGCAGCGGATCGAAGTCGACGACGAAGTTCCGCAACGTGATGCCCTCGCTGCGGTAGATGAGGAACGCGCGGTTGTCGGGGTGGAAGAGCAGCGTGGCGCCCTGGCCGTCGAGGGTGATATCGCGCGCATCCTCGAAGGCGAAGGCGCACCAGCGGTCGTAGCGTGGTGCGACGCGATAGGTCCTGGGCTCGAAGCGCACGGTCACCGGCTCACCCAGGGCCTGCGCAGCCCCGATGGCCTTGCGGATGGCCGGCCCATCGTCGTGCGTACCGTCGCCGACGGCGCCGAAATCGGACACGCGGAGCGTGGTCATGGGCATGCAGCCGCAGGCGGCGAGAAGGAGAACGGGCAGTGCGTGGAGTCGGGCCGCGTGGAAGAGCATCGCACATTGCCGCCAAGGGAACAGGCGGACAGGG
>CAZDNN010000395.1:0-6282 GCA_964506385.1 uncultured Planctomycetota bacterium | reverse complement strand
GAAGTCCTCGGGCGCGAAGCCGAGCGACTCGAAGCCGAAGTCGTTCAGGGCGGCGACGACGCGCTGTGCGTTCTGCGGGTCGGGCTTGACGAGGAGATCGATATCTCCCGTCGCCCGCGGCGCGCCGTGGAAGGCAAGGGCGTATGCGCCAACGACCAGATAGTCAGCCTCTCGTGCGTTCAAGCACTCGAGCAACTCTCTGAAATCGCTGGGAACGTCCAAAAAGCTGCGCTCTGAGGAAGTCGACGGCGGCAACACGTTCCTCCGGCGGCCGGGACAGCCAGTACTCGAGGTTGTCCTTCACCTCGTCGTAGTCGCGCAGATCATGCTTGCTGACCACCTTCTCCATGGTGGCCTCAGTATCGCACAAAAGCGCCGCGGAGTAAAGCCCGTACGCCGTCACTTCCCGAGCGCGGCGAGGGCCTTCTTGAGGGTATCGATGGCGTTGCGCTCGTGGGCGAGGGCTTGGCGGACGAGCGCGGCGCCGGCCTCGCGACGCTTCTTCGAGCGCTGCTGCTCCTTTGTGGCGCCGTGGCCGAGGAGGCCGTAGGTCTTGTGCCAGGCCGCGGCAGCAGCCTTGTACTGCGCGGCGGCCTTCGCGATGGACTCGGTGGCCTTGGCGGGCAGGAGCTTCGCCTCGGCGATGCGGCCGAGCTTCTCGGCGGTGAACTGATAACCGTGCTTCGGGTGGTCGTCGAGTCGCCCATCATCGAGCTGCTGGCTCAGGATCTTGTCGATCTCGGCCCCGATGAGCTTCTTGTCGCCCCGCTTCGGCTTCCCGAGCACGAGGGTCCGCACCATCGCGCCCTGGAGCGTGCCGTCCCGCTCCGCCCACGTCATTGGGTCCTGTCGGAAGCCGTGCTCGAGCGTCGGCGCTGCCATGGCGCTGCCCTCCTTCGCCGCGGCCAGGCCCACGCTGCCCGCCAGGAGGCAGGCTGCCGCGGCCGCGGCGGTCCAGGTTCGCGGGTGGAGATGCATCCCAGCCCCCTGCCAATGGGTCCTCTTGGGTCGCGCCGCCTTGCGCCCCTGAAGGGCGGCCCGTCGATTATCCGCAACAGCGGACGTGGGGTCAAGCGCGTTCCATGTTCGGGGATGCTGGCAGCGATTGCCATTGACAATTGCCAATTGGCATGGTAGATTGCCAACAGAAGGAGTTCCCCGCCATGGCCACGACCAAGCTCGACAAATTCGGCCGCATCGTCATCCCCAAGCCCATCCGCGATGGCCTTGGCCTCGAGCCAGGGGCGGAGCTGGAGGTGGAGGAGCAGGGTGAGACAATCATCCTGACCCCGGCCGATCATCCGCCCTTCGTGAAGCGGAAAGGCCACATCCTGGTCTACACTGGCAAGGCAGAAGGTGACCTTGTGGACGCGGTGCGCAGAGACCGTGAGGAGCGTATCCGCAGGGTCTCTGGGATGGATGAGTCGTGACGTCCCTTCTCGACACCTCAGTCCTGGTGCCGGCGCTTGTCGAGGTCCATCCGAACCACGAGCGGGCGTACCCCTGGTTGGAGAGGGCGGCGGCCGGCGAGATCAACGTGGCCGTCTCGAACCACTCGCTGGCCGAGACCTACGCCACGATGACCAAGCTGCCCGTGCGTCCCAAGATCCCGCCTGGCCTCGCCTCGCGCCTCCTTCGCGACGGCACGGTCGCCCTGACCCTCGTTCCGCTGACGGCGGAGGACTATCACCGCACCATCGGGCGCATAGCGGAGCTCGGCCTCGCCGGTGGCATGGTCTACGACGCGCTGATCGCCTGCGCGGCGGAGAAGCTGGACGTTGAGGCCCTCGTCACGTTCAACGTCAGCGACTTCCGCCGCGTCTGGCCCGAGGGCCACGACCGCATCGTCGCTCCCTGACGCCGGCTGCCCATCCCCATCAACGCGCGTACGACCCCAGCTCCTTCGCCAGGTCGGTGATGGCGCGGAAGTTCTCCAGGCTGACGCTCGAGGGGACAGAGTGGTCAGACGAGAAGATGTAGCCGCCGCCCTGCTTGAGGGCGGGGACGACGCGGCGCATCTCGGCCGTGATGGCGTCGATGTCGTCCCACAGCACAGCGTTGATCCCGCCGTGGAAGAGCAGGCGGTCGCCGTAGTCGCGCTTGAGCGCCACGGGGTCCATCCCCGCCTTCACCTCGAGGGGGTTGAGGCCGTCGAGGCCCATGTCGATGAGCTCGGGCACCAGGGGATTGATGTTCCCGCACGAGTGGAGCTCGGCGACGGCGCCCTTGCTGTGCGCCCAGTCAATGGCCCGCTGGTGCGCGGGACGGAGCAGCTCGCGGTACATCTCGACGGAGAAGAACTGGCGGTACTTGTAGCCCATGTCGTCGGGCCACACCACCGCGTCGAAGCGGTAGCCTGCGTCCCAGACCATGTCGAGCAGCGCGATGTCGAGGTCGAGCATGTGGTTCCACGTGTCGGCGATCCACTCGGGGTCGGTCGCCATGGCGATGAGGGTGCGCTCGGTGCCGACCATGCGGGAGTGGGTGACGTCGAAGCCGTACCACAGGCCGGCCTGGACCCAGTAGCCGCGCTCGCGCCAGGTCGGGTAGTGGGTCTTCAGGTGCTCCCAATTCACGCGGTCGCGCGACGGGGTCATCCGCTCCTTGGCCATGCGCCACTCATCGGGGCCTTTGACGATGAAGTCGATGTGCTCGGGGGTCGAGGCCGCGTGCTTCCAGTTCTTCTCCGTCGCGCCGAACGAGGTGGTGGTGATGCGGTACTCGTCGGTCTCTTCGAGCACCTTCGCCTCGAACCGCGGGCTGTTGTCCACCCCGATGCCCGCGACGCGGTCGAGGTCGAAGAAGTCCACGTACGACACATCGGTCGGCATCCCCTCGCGGTGCCACCGCTCGACGGTCGCCCCCCACGGCCCGTCGATGACGGGCACCCGGTCAGCCTCCCTGTGGTCGAACATCCGCCGAAACCGCTCGTGCGAGGTCATCGTCGCCATTGGTCTCTCCTTCTGATGCCGGCGTGCAGCCCCCGCACGGCGTTCGCATAGCCCAGGAAGAGGACGAGGCCCGCCGCGTGGGTCACGTCCACCGGCTCCCCGAGCGCGAGCGTCGCCAGGGTGAACGGGATGGGCAGGGTGAGCGCGAAGGCCTTCGCGCGCGGCGCGTGCAGGTAGGCGATGAGGGTGCACTGGCCAGAGACGACGGCGACCAGCGCGATGTCCCACGGGCCGATAGTCATGTCCGCCGATCACTCCCGCTCGAGGCATGCAGGGAGGGCGAGGCTCCTGCCGAGCCGCCGCGCGATCCTGGGCAGAGGCGGCTCGGCGGGAGCCTCGCCCTCCCCCCGCAGATCAATGTCCAGGCAGGCTCGCCAGGACGGGGTGGCGCGCGGCCTCGACCTCGTCGAGTCGGCCGACGGGGGTGGTCGTCGGAGACGCCTTGACGGCGTCGGGGTCGCGCTCGGCCAGCTCGGCGATCTCGACGAGCGCGGCGATGAAGGCGTCGAGCGTTTCCTTCGACTCCGTCTCCGTCGGCTCGACCATCATGGCCTCGGGCACGGTGAGGGGGAAGTAGACCGTGGGGGCGTGGAAGCCGCGGTCGAGCAGCGCCTTCGCCACGTCCATGGCGGTGACGCCGTGCTCGGCCTGGCGCTGGGCCGTGAGGACGCACTCGTGCATGCACGTGCGGTCCGCGGCCGGCTCGTAGTGGGCCTTGAGCCTGGCGAGCAGGTAGTTGGCGTTGAGCACGGCGTTCTCGGCGACCCGCTCGAGGCCCTCGCGGCCGAGCAGGAGGATGTAGGCGTATGCCTTGAGGATCACCGCGAAGTTGCCGTAGAAGGGCGCGATGTAGCCGATGCTGTCGGGCACGTCGTAGTCGAGATAGAACGAGCCGTCGGGCCGCTCGCGGACGACGGAGACGGGCAGGTAGGGCACGAGCCGCTCGACCACGCCGACAGGCCCCGCGCCCGGCCCGCCGCCGCCGTGGGGGGTGGCGAAGGTCTTGTGGAGGTTGAGGTGGACGATGTCGAACCCCAGGTCGCCGGGCCGGCATTTCCCGAGCAGGGCGTTGAGGTTGGCGCCGTCGTAGTACATGAGGCCATCGACCCCGTGGACCTTGTCGGCGATCTCGCGGATGCGGCGGTTGAACAGGCCGAGGGTGTTCGGGCAGGTGAGCATGACGCCGGCGACCCGCTCGTCGAGGGCCTCGGCCAGGGCATCGGCGTCCATGACGCCCTGGGCGTTCGAGGGGATGGTCTGGACGTCATAGCCGGCGATGGCGGCGGATGCGGGGTTGGTGCCGTGGGCGGAGTCGGGGATGAGGATGGTGGTCTTGTCGTTGCCCCGGTCGCGGTGGTATGCGGCGACGATCATGGCGCCGGTGAGCTCGCCGTGGGCGCCGGCCAGCGGCTGCATGGTGAAGGCGGCCATGCCCGTGATCTCGCGCAGCAGGCGATCCATCGCGGCCAGCACCGCCAGCGCGCCCTGCACCATCGACTCCCCGCCCGGGAGCTGCGGCAGCAGGGGGTGGAGCCCGGCGAAGCCAGGGTAGCCGGCCACCGTCTCCGCCATCTTGGGGTTGTACTTCATCGTGCAGGAGCCGAGGGGGTAGAAGCCGGTATCGAGGCCGTAGTTGCGGCGGGACAGCTCGGTGAAGTGGCGGACCACGTCGAGCTCGCTCAGCTCGGGAAGCTCGGCGGGCCGCTGGCGCAGCAGGTCGCGCCGGATCTCGTGATCCACCGGCACGTCGCTCGTCACGTGCTTCACGGCCCGGCGGCCAGGAATCGACTTGTCGAAGATCAGCCTCACAGAATCGTCTCCAGCAGGTGGACGAGCAGGTCTATCTCTTTCTTCGTCCGCTTCTCGGTGACGGCGATGAGCAGGTCGCGGTCCATCTCGGGCCAGTAGCGGACGAGGGGGAAGCCGGCGGCGAGCCCGCGCTGGATGAGCCGGCGGATCACCTTGTCGGCGGGCATGGGCAGGGTGAGGACGAACTCGTTGAAGTACCAGCGGCTGCCGTACTTGAGGGTGACCCCCGGGAGCTTGACGAGCTGCTCCTGGGCGTACCAGGCCTTGTCGGCGCAGACCCTGGCGACGTCGCGGAGGCCCTGCTTGCCGAGCAGCGAGAGATAGACGAGGGCGGTGAGGGCGCAGAGGGCCTCGTTGGTGCAGATGTTCGAGGTCGCCTTCTCGCGGCGGATGTGCTGCTCGCGGGCCTGGAGGGTGAGGACGAAGCCCTCGCGGCCCCGGCTGTCCCGCGCGCGGCCGGCGATGCGGCCGGGCATCTTGCGGACGTACCTCGCGCGGCTGGCCATGAAGCCGAGGTACGGGCCGCCGAACGACAGGGGCAGCCCCAGGCTCTGGCCCTCGCCCGTCACGATGTCGGCGCCCATGGCCCCCGGCGTCTTGAGCAGGCCCAGCGAGATGGGATAGACGGAGACGACGAGGAGCGCGCCCTTCTCGTGCGCCAGCTCCGCGAGGTCGCTCGCGTCGTCGATGCAGCCGAAGAACGTGGGGTTCTGGACGATGACGGCGGCGGTCTTCTCGTCGAGGTCGTCCTTGATGGCGTCGCGTCCTGGGAGGCCGCGGTTGTGGGGCGTCTCGAGGAGCTCGATGCCGAGGTTGCGGGTGTAGGACCGGATCATGGTGCGGTAGATGGGGCTGACGCTGTCGTCCACGATCACCTTGTTGCGGCGGGTGATGCGCAGGGCCATCATCATCGCCTCGTAGAGCGCGGTGCCGCCGTCGTAGAGCGAGGCGTTCGCCACCTCCATCTCGGTGAGCCGGCAGATGGCGCTCTGGAACTCGAAGATGGCCTGGAGATTGCCCTGGGAGGCCTCGGGCTGGTAGGGGGTATAGGCGGTGTAGAACTCGCTGCGGGAGACGAGCGCGGGGACTGCGGCGGGGATGAAGTGGTCGTAGACGCCTCCGCCGAGGAAGCTGATGAGGTCGGTGCGGTTGTAGTCGGCGAGCTCGGCGAGGCGGTCGCGGACCTCCTGCTCGGAGAGGCCGGGCGGCAGGTCGAGCGCGCCGCTGCGGAGGGCGGACGGGATGTCGGCGAAGAGAGCCTCGATGCTATCGGCGCCGATGGCCTCGAGCATGGCCTGGCGTTGGGCATCGGTGTTTGCGATAAAGGGCATGGGGGCCTCCGCGGTGACAGCGTGAGCGGGGCGGGTGCCGTGCGGCGGCTTCCGCGCTCGGCGGCGGACGGGCGGCGAGGCGGCTAACCCGCGTTTCTCACCAGGTTTCGCCGCCAGCGGCTCGTTCTCGCCGCGTGCGGTGTCCTCCGTGCGGCCTGTCCTCAGCGTATCCATCACGGATACGCTTGCGG
>CAZDNN010000394.1:0-6295 GCA_964506385.1 uncultured Planctomycetota bacterium | reverse complement strand
GCTTCGAGGCCCGGCTCGGCGACGAGACGTTCCACAGCAATCCTGTCTGCTGCGTGCGGCGGCCGGGGCGGCGGATCTGGTGGGGCGACCCGCACGTGCATACCGTGCTGAGCAACTGCCACGCGGTCCGCTGCCGCTCGACCAACTTCTGCTATGCGGCGGCACGATACCTGACGGGCCTCGACTGGGTGTCTGCGGCGGACCACGTGTCGAACGGCCGCTGCGAGCTCGCCCGCTGGAAGGAGCAGATGGCCGGCTGCGAGGCCCACGACGACCCGCCGGACTTCGTCACCCTGCCCGCCTTCGAGGCGTCGCTCAAGGGCGGCTGCGGGGGCGACACCAACCCCTACTTCCGCCGCGCGCCCGACATGTTCGTGGATGAGTACGAGGAGGGCGACGTCAAGACCCTCTGCGCGAAGCTGGCCGAGAAGGTCGATCCCGCCGACTTCTTCGTCGTGCCCCACCACACGACCCGCACGGGCAAGCACGGCGAGATCCCCGACGCCATCTACCCAGGCCCCGAGCTCATGCCCGTCGTCGAGATCCACTCGAAGTGGGGCACCAGCGAGTACCGCGGCAATCCCAACCCCCTCCACGACATCCACCCCGGCCCAAGCTACGTGGTGGACCTGCTCAACCGCGGCCTGCGGCTCGGCTTCATCGGCGGCACCGACTCCCACGCCACCATGCCGAGCGGCCGCGGGGTGGAATCCGACGCCCACGACCGCCTGCCCGGCCTGACCGCCGTCTTCGCCGACGGCCTGAGCCGCGATGCGGTCTTCGACGGCATCCGCTCCCGCCACTGCTACGCCACGAGCCTCGAACGCATCTACCTCGACGTCTCCGTCGGCGGCATCTCGCAAGGCCAGGCCGCGCCGTGGCCGCAGGCGGACAGGCCCAGGAGCATCCAGGTCATCGCCGCGGCGAAGAGCGATATCATCTCGGTGGACGTCGTCCGCAACGGCGAGACGGTCCACCGCCATCCCGTCGGCCACTGGCAGACGGGCTTCCTCTTCGACGACGCGGAGAGCCTGGACGCGCTTTGGCTCGATTCGCCCCACCTCGGCTGCTTCGCCTACACCTACGTCCGCGTCACCTGCGCCTCCGGCGCCCAGGCGTGGTCCAGCCCCGTGTGGCTGCTTGCCCCGCCCGCGTGAGCGCAGTATGCTATGCGGCGGTATGCGAGGAAAGGAGAACGGCATGGACCGCAGGCAGTTTCTCGGTGCAGTTGGCGGTGCGGCGGCGATGGCGGCGGGGGCCGCCCTCGGACAGGCCCGCAAGAAACCGAACATCATCTGGATCATGGCCGACGACCTGGGCTACGGCGACCTCGGCTGCTACGGCCAGAAGCAGATCCAGACGCCGAGCCTCGACAAGATGGCCGCCGAGGGCGTCCGCTTCACCGACGTCTATGCGGGATCGACGGTCTGCGCGCCGTCCCGCTGCGCGCTCATGACCGGCTACCACATGGGCCACGCGCTCGTCCGGGGCAACGGCCGCGTGCCGCTGCGGCCCCAGGATGTGACGGTCGCCGAGCTGCTCAAGCAGGCGGGCTACGCCACCGGCATCGTCGGCAAGTGGGGGCTCGGCGAGGCAGGCTCCACCGGCATACCCACGAAGCAGGGATTCGACTACTGGTTCGGCTACCTCAACCAACGCCACGCCCACAACTACTGGCCCGCCTTCCTCTGGCGCAACGAGCAGAAGGTCATGCTCCCCAACGAGGTCAACCACACCATCGGCGGACGCGACCGCTCGCCCGGCGGGGTTGCGACCAAGCGCGTCGCCTACTCCCACGACCTGTTCGCCACCGAGGCCCTCGCCTTCGTCGAGAAGCACAAGGCAGGCCCCTTCTTCCTCTATCTCGCCCTCACTATTCCCCACGCCAACAACGAGGCGGGCCGCGAGGGCATGGAAGTGCCCGACCTCGGTCCCTACGCCGACAAGGACTGGCCGCCCGCCCAGAAGGGCACGGCCGCCATGATCACCCGCATGGACCGCGACATTGGCCGTCTTTTCGCGCTCCTCAAGAAGCTCGGCCTCGACGACGACACCATCGTCTTCTTCACCAGCGACAACGGCCCCCACCGCGAGGGCGGCAACAACCCGAACTTTTTCGACAGCAACGGCCCCCTCCGCGGCATCAAGCGCGACCTCTACGAGGGCGGCATCCGCGTGCCCATGCTCGTCCGCTGGCCGGGCAAGACGAAGCCTGGCCGCGTGTGCGACGAGCCGTGGGCCTTCTGGGACTTCCTGCCCACCGCCTGCGAGCTGGCCGGCGTCGCGCCGCCGAAGGGCATTGACGGCATCTCGATCGTGCCGTCCATAATCGGCGAGGCGCAACGCCAGAGGCATGAATACCTCTACTGGGAGTTCTTCGAGGGCGCCTACAAGCAGGCCGTCCGCATAGGCCGCTGGAAGGGCGTCCGCTTCGGCACCAGGGAGCCCCTCGAGCTCTACGACCTCTCGGCCGACATCGGGGAGACGAAGAACATCGCCGGTGAGCATCCTGACATCGTCAAGCAGATCGAGCAGATCATGGCCACAGCCCGCACCGACTCCGTCGTGCCGATGTGGAAGCCCCGTGAGTACCGCCGCGGGCGGAAGCCGAAGAAGGGGAAGAAATGAAACGTCGCCAGTTCCTGCGGACGATTGCGGCGGGCGCGGGGGCCGCGGCCGTCGCCCGCCTGTTGCCGGGAGCCTTTGCTGTGGAAGCTGCCAGGCGCACGCTCAACGTGCTGTTCGTCGCGGTGGATGACCTGCGGCCCGAGCTCGGGTGCTTTGGCCACCCGACCATCCAGTCGCCCCACATCGACAAGCTGGCGGCGGCGGGGATGGTCTTCGAGCGGGCCTACGTCCAGCAGGCCGTCTGCGCGCCCTCGCGCGCGAGCCTGCTCACGGGGACGCGACCCGACACGACCCGCATCTACGGCCTGCGCACGCCGGTCCGCAAGCGCATGCCCAAGGTGCTCACCCTCCCGCAGCACTTCCGAGACAACGGCTACGAGACGGTCTCGCTCGGGAAGATCTACCACCACCGCGACGACGACAACGGCCTCGGCTGGAGCATCCCCGCCTGGCACCCCAGCGGGCCGTGGCAGGGCCGCCAGTATCGCACCGAGGAGGCCATCGCGGCGATGCGCGAGCGCGACGCGACCAACCCGCCGAGGAAAGGCATCGGCCCCGCCTTCGACGCCGCCGACGTGCCCGACAACGGCTACCCCGACGGCGTGACCGCCGAGAAGGCCATCGAGGAGCTGCGCCGCCTCAAGGCCGCGGGAAGGCCCTTCTTCCTCGCCGTCGGCTTCTACAAGCCCCACCTGCCCTTCAACGCGCCCAAGCGATACTGGGACCTCTACGACCGCGCGAAGATCCCGCTCCCGGCCAACCGCCGCTGGCCCAAAGGCATGCCGCCCATGGCCGGCACCAACTGGGGCGAGCTGCGCCAATACACCGGCATCCCGCCCAAGGGCAACCTGTCGGACGCCCAGGCCCGCGAGCTCATCCACGGCTACCACGCCTGCGTCAGCTACATGGACGCCCAGCTCGGGCGCGTCGTCGCCGAGCTCGAACGCCTCGGCCTCCGCGACAACACCATCATCGTCCTGTGGGGCGACCACGGCTGGAAGCTCGGCGAGTACTCCGCCTGGTGCAAGCACACCAACTTCGAGCTCGACACCCACGCCCCCGTCGTCCTCAGCGTCCCCGGCCAGAAGAACGCGGGGAAGAAGACGAAGGCGCTCGTCGAGTTCGTGGACATCTATCCCACCCTCTGCGAGGCCGCGGGCCTGCCCCTGCCCGACCACCTCGAAGGCACGAGCATGATGCCGTTGCTCGACGACCCGGACCGCCCCTGGAAGAAGGCGGCTTTCAGCCAGTATCCCCGCGGCAAGCTCATGGGCTACACCATGCGCACCGACCGCTGGCGCTACACCGAGTGGCGCGACCGCAAGACCCGCAAGGTCGCTGCCCGCGAGCTCTACGACCACGAGGCCGACCCCGGCGAGAACGTCAATGTCGCCGGCAAGCCCGAGCGCAAAGATGTGGTTGCGAAGCTCGCCGCCATGGTCGACGCAGGCTGGCAGGCGGCGAAGCCAGGCATGTGATGCGTGATGCGTGATGCGTGATTCGTGATACGTGATTCGTGATGCGTGAGTGGAGAAGACAGATGCAGACCACGCGGTTGCTCGCAGCGATCGTGGCGTGTGCGCTCGCCGCGACGTGCTGGGCAGGGGCGCGGAAGCCCCGCCAGAAACGGAGGCCGAAGATGCCGCCGACGCGTAGCGAGGTGTTCAAGACCATCAATGGCACCAAGCTCCGGATGCACATCTTCGAGCCCGAGGGCCACCAGCCGAGCGACAAGCGGCCTGCCATCGTCTTCTTCTTCGGCGGCGGGTGGACGGGCGGCAGCCCGACGCAGTTCTTCCCCCAGTGCAAGTACTTCGCGTCGCGCGGCATGGTGGCCATGAGCGCGGAGTATCGCGTCAAGAGCCGCCATGGGGTCACGCCCTTCGAGTGCGTGACCGACGGCAAGTCGGCGGTCCGCTGGGTGCGGGCGAACGCGGCGAAGCTGGGCGTGGACCCCGCGCGCATCGCGGCGGGCGGCGGCTCGGCCGGCGGCCACGTCGCGGCGGCGACGGGCACCATCGAGGGCCTCGAGGAGAAGGGCGAGGACGCCAGCATCAGCTCGAAGCCCGACGCCATGGTGCTGTTCAACCCGGCGCTCGTGCTCGACCTCGATGAGTGGAAGAAGCGGGGCATCCCCGAGGCGCGGCTCGCGCAGGTCCGCGAGCGCTTCGGTGGCCGCGACCCCAAGGAGATCTCGCCCTGCCATCACGTCAAGAAGGGCGCGCCGCCGACCATCATCTTCCACGGCAAGGCCGACACCACCGTGCCCTACGCCACCGCCGAGGCATTCGCCCAGGCGATGAAGCAGGCGGGCAACCGCTGCGAGCTGATGGGCCATGAGGGACAGGGACACGGCTTCTTCAACTTCGGCCGCGGCGACGGCGAGGCGTTCTACCAGACCCTGGCCGAGGCCGACAAGTTCCTCGCCTCTCTCGGCTGGCTCGAGGGCGACCCGACGCTGGAGGAGTTTCGGAAGGCGGTGAGTCAGCAGTGAGCGCCTGGGAGGGCGAGGCCCCTGCCGAGCCGCCGTCCGCCTGCGGCGGCTGGCCGTCTGGGAATGGGGCATGACCCCGTTCGCGGCTCAGCGGGAGCTTCGCCCTCCCGCGCGCGACGCTGGAGCGTCGGCCTGTGCGTCCTGACGCCGGAGCATCGGGACGAGTGCACGAAGGGCCTCTGAGTAAGGAGTGAGCGATGGCCAGCGTGTCGAAGATGGCGAGGATCAACGCCTCGGCGGACGCGGTGTGGGAGGTCGTCCGCGACTTCGGGGGCGTCGCGAAGTGGATCGGCCCCGTCACCGGCTGCACGATGGCGGGCGAGGGTGTGGGCGCCGTGCGCACCGTCACGCTGGAGGGCGGCGCGGAGGTCCAGGAGCGGCTGGAGGCGCTCGACGACGGGGCACGCAGCCTCAGCTACGCGATCGTGAGCTCGCCGCTGCCGATCGAGAACTACCTCTCGACGATCCAGGTGAGCGCGGCCAGCGACGACGAGTGCGAGGTCGCGTGGTCATCGACCTTCGACGTCGCCCCCGCCGACGAGGCCGAGATGAAGACGCTCGTCGCGGGCGTCTACACGGCGGGATTCGAGGGGCTGAAGAAGCTGCTCGAGGGATAGGGCCTCCCGGCAGCTCACTCCGCCCCGCTCTCGTACCGCCAGAAGTCCCTGGGCGAGATGATGTCGATTCCGCGGAAGGCCCCGAGGACCAGCAGGTCCTTGTCGCCGGTCACGATGCACGCGCAATCGCCGGCCACGGCCGTGGCCAGGATGCTGTCGTCGTCCGCGTCCCGGCACGCCCTCTCTCCCAGTGTGCCGGGCTCAACAGCGATCATCCGGGTCGCCAAAAGCTCCCGGGCCTCCCCGGCCTCCTGCGCGGAGAAGTCGAACTTCTCCACAAGCTTGTCCAGGAATTCGTCAAGGACGAAGCTGGAGCCGACCAGCGTGTGTTCGCGCACGCAATGTTCGAGCAGCTCATGGCAGGTCCCACGCGCGATGAACGCTGCGATCAGCACGTTCGTGTCGAGCACCAGCCTCATGAGACGCGCCCGAACACGTCCTCGTCTGTGTAGACACCCTGCGCCTGCGCTCTCGCCATCAGCCGCGCGCGGAGGGCCCTGAAGCGGCGGATGAACAGGTAGTCCTCAAGGGCCTTCCTCAGGACCTCGCTCTGTGA
>CAZDNN010000393.1:0-6308 GCA_964506385.1 uncultured Planctomycetota bacterium | reverse complement strand
CGTATCGAGTCAATCAGCCAGCAAGTCAGGCGGCTGTGCTGTCAGAAGTGCGGGCGTCGGCAGGCGTTACGCGGGCATGTACTGCGGTGGATGATGGTCGCACCGCGCCCGACGCCACCTGCTGATCGACAGGCGCCACGAGGTGGCGGTGGCCTGCCAGCCGAGCTCGACGAAGGCAGGGGATGACGACGTGTTCCCAGATCTCATCGACGACGCGATGGCCGGTCTTCCTGCGCCGCCGGAGGAGGACGAGCAACGGGGCCGCTGCCGCATCCGCGCCGCCACCTGCGACAAGGCGGCCGACGACGAGAAGGGCCACGAGATGCTGGCCGAGCACGGCATCAAGCCGGTCATCGCGAGGCGCTCGATGTGGATCGGCGGCCTCGAGCGCATGCTCCCCGGCCACGGCGCTGCCCGCAGATCATTGAGGCGCGGGCACGGGCCGCGCCTCCATGGGGGCTGGCACAGGCGCGGACCGGGCGACGCCCATCCACATCATAGCCGGCATCAGCATCATCCCCGCTTGGCCCTTGAGCGTGCCCGTCAGGGTCGCCGTGGTGCCCTTCCGCTCGACCTGGACGCTGTTGATGAAGTCGGCCACGGGCTTGGCCGCTGGCATCTGGGCGGCGGCCTGGCCGATCTCCTGCCTCGCCTTCTGGAGCCCGGTCTTGAACTCCGCGACGGCGCCCTGCACGGCCTCCTCGTTCGTGCCACGGGCGACCACCTGGAGGGCGATCGCCTCGCCCTGCTGCTTGCCCGTGGCCGTCACCGTGTCGAAGGGGGCGAAGAGACCGACCGTGCGATACTGCTCGGTCATTCGCACGACGGCCCACATCGGCGCCGTGGTGTCGGCCTCCCTGATGAGCTGCTTCATCGCGGGGTCCAGCGCGAGTTGCTTGCGGCCGGCCTTCACCCCCTGGGCGACCTGCTGAAGTGGCAGCCCCTCACGGCGAGGCCCCGCGACGAGGATGAACCGCTCGGGCGAGCACGGGATCAGCGCGACTTCGTCCTCGGGCGAGTAGGTCGCCAGCCCGCCTACCGCGACGGGCTCACAGCCACCCGCCTGCTGGAGGGTCGCGGCGACCGCCTTCGGGTCGTAGAGCCCGCGCCCGACGACCACCACGAATCCCCCCTGGTCGCCGATGTCGCCCGCCACGCCGACTGTGACGCCCAGCAAGCGGATGTTGCCCACTCGCTCGGCGGCCATCGTCAGCATCTGGGCGAGCTGGCCGAGCATCATCTGCGGGTCCTGGCCGCCTGGGATCTTGTCCTTGACCTGTTCGAGCGCCTGCGCGAAGTTCACGGGGCCGCCGCCCGGCATGGTGACCTGGGCCACCACAGCGCAGCCCGCGGGCAGCAGGCAGACGTCCTGCCAGAGCTGCTCCCTGGTCGCGCCGGGGCGCTGGTAGGGCTTGCCCTCGATGGCCGCGGCGGCCTGGCGGGCATAGTCGGCGACGAAGGGCTCCTTGGCGGCCGCGAGGCGTCGCAGTGCCGGGAGCGCCTCGGGCTTGCCGAGCTCGCCGAGCGCGCGGAGGGCCATCAGGCGACGCACGGCCTTCCCCTCGCCGCCTGCCGCCTGGGCGGCCTGGAGCAGCTTCCTCGCGCGTATCTTGACCTCAGGGTCGTCGCTCTCGGCGGCCCGCTTCAGCGCGGGGACGGCGGCGGGGCCGAGCTGGCGGAGCTTCACGGTGGCGGCCTCACGGACCGCGAAGTCGTCGGCGCCGAGCTGGCGCACGAGCGCCTCGGCGTTGGCGGGCTCGCCCGTCACCAGCTCGGCGGTCATCCGCTCGACGGTGATCTCCACCCCCTTGGCCTTCCAGTAGGCATCGGTCGGCAGGTAGTCCAGCAGGTCGTTCCCCCCGCCGCCAGCGAGGAGCACGAGCAACAGCGTCATGAAGCCAGATGCCATCACGTCCATCTCCTGTCTCTTCGGGGTGTCCGGGCGCCCGCCACGGTCAACGGAAGTCGCCGGTCGTCGCCAGATGCCAGGTCGTCCCGCCGTCGCGGCTGCACAGCAGCGACGGGAAGTGGTAGCGGCCCGGCAGGCTCTCGTAGGCCTTGTCGGTGCTCCAGTAGCTGTAGCTGAGGAACAGCCTCCCCCGTCGGTCGAGGGCGAGCTTGTGGTAGAAGATGCTGTAGCCGGGCACCGGGGCGATGACGAGCGGGCGGGCGGGCTCCCACTGGTAGCCCTTGCGCTTGCGCTGGTAGCTGAGCGCGGCGTACTGCTTGCCGCCGTGGTGGTCGGGGTCCTGCCGCCACTCGCGGAAGACGATGTGGAGGGCGTCCTTCTGGTCGATGAGCATGGCGAGATAGGTCTGCTTGCCGCTGGACGTGCCCCTGGCGGGGTCGATCAGGGTGGGCTTGGGGGCCTCCCAGCCGGTGTATGCGTCGTTGGGCTTGCGGCTGCGCAGGTAGTAGAAGGGGGTGCCGTGGGCGCCGGTGATGACGTGGAGGATGCCCTCGCTGTCGAGCGCGATGCCCGGGGTGTTGTGGCAGTCATTGGGGGGCGGCGCATAGGCGAGCATGACCCGCGGGCCGAGCTTGCCTGTCCTGTGGTCGTAGGTGGCGACGTAGGTGGGCGAGCCAGGCGCATCCTTGTTGGTGAGCGGCAGATGCTCGCGCTGGCCCCGCCGGTTGATGGACCAGATGGCCTCAGGCTGGGGCCCCTCGCCTGGCACGAAGGTCACGTCGGCCCACGTGATATGGGTCTTGCCGCCGCGGGTCGCGGCGAAGGACGCGCCGCCCGAGTGCTGCGACATGCCGAAGCAGCGCTCGGAGACGACCACCGGCTCGCCAAGGTCTATGCCCTCCTCGGTCTTCTTCGGGAAGTAGACGCTGAGCCGCATGACCGACGCCCACTTCCCCGGGTGATCCTCGAGCTTGGTCAGCACGCCGATGGGCGGCGGGCCGGGGATTGCGTTGTGGCCGGTCCAGTGCTCCATGGTGAACTGGCCGTCGGGCAGCTCGGTGATCTGCCAGGTCGCGCAGCCGTCGCGGGAGTGGAGCAGCAGGCTCTTCTGGCTCTTGTCCGCCAGCTCGATGCGCAGTAGGGTGTAGGCGTGGTCATCGTCGTCGAAAACGACCCGGCTCGGCCACCACCCGCCGCCCAGGCGGGTGGCTACGAACGTGGGATAGGCCTTCTTCACGGCGTCGAGGAACCCGCGCTTCGCCCAGGCCCCGTCCGAGAGGGCATGCACGAAGGCCGTCGAGTCCAGATCCTCCGCGCGACTGCGGATGTACGCGCGGTTGCGGTGGTCGAAGCTCGGGACGTTCCGCTGGAAGGGCGGCGCCCACCCGAACAGGGCCTCCTCGTGCTTGAGCTTGCCCAGCACTATCGGCGTCTGCCCCTTCGGCGGAGCGCAGCCCGTCACGAACGCGGCCACAGCCAACAACAGCAGCAGTCGTCGCGTCATCGCCATTCCCCCTTCTCGTGGCAGTCGGCGTCCGTTCGACATCGATATCGATCATCCGTCGCCGCCAGCAGCGCCTGGCCAGTCAGCGGCAAGGCGCTCCCGCAGCGCCGCGATGGCCTCGTATTGCGTGAGGTCGAAGTGCAGCGGGGTGATGGACACGTAGCCGTCGCGGAGCGCGCGGAGGTCGCTGTCGGGCTCCTGCTCGAAGTGTCGCTGGAGCTCGCCCGTGATCCAGTAATACTCGCGGCCCCAGGGATCCACCCGCCGCTCGTAGTAGTCGTCGTAGCCGGTGCGGCTCTGGTGGGTGACGCGGACGCCCTTGATCTGGGCGCGCGGCACCGGCGGGATGTTCACGTTGAGCACCGTGCGGGGGTCGAGCTCGCCGTCGAGCAGGTGGCCGAGCAGGTCGCGGGTGACGGCTGCGGCGTCCGCGAAGTTCGGGTTCTCCACGTTCGCCAGCGACACGGCGACGGAGGGGATGCCGAGGACCGCGCCCTCCATGGCGCCGGCGACGGTGCCCGAATAGAGGATGTTGATGGCCACGTTGGGGCCGAGGTTGATGCCGCTGAGCAGCAGGTCGGGCTTTCCGCTGAGGATGCGGTCGCAGCCGAGCTTCACGCAGTCGGCGGGGGCGCCGTTGACGCCGTAGCCGAAGAGCTGGCCGTCGCGATAGACCTTGCGGATGCGGAGGGGATGCGCCAGGGTTATCGAGTGCGCCACGCCGCTGCGCTCGATGTCAGGCGCCACCACGGTCGCCTCGCCGAGGCCCGCGACGGCGTCGCGCAGCGCCGCGAGCCCGGGCGCGTGGATGCCGTCGTCGTTCGTCAGCAGGATCCGCAACGCTGTGCCTCGTGCTCTCGTCTTGATCGGCTCGCCCCGCCGCGTATTATAGGGCAAGCATCACTGCGTTGCCAACCACATCCCCCGAGCCAGCGAAGCCAGGGAATCGAGGGCGAGGACGACGACGAGGACGAGCACGAATCAGGAGCGACGCGCGCGACCCAAGCTCGGAGGGCGCGCGCTCCGCCATCTGAGTTGGGTCCTGCCACTGACGCTCGGCGCCGGCCTGCTTGCCCTCGACATCACGGAGCCGTGGACGGGCTCCTACGATGCCAACGGCGCCCTGTTCAGCACCGCGGCACGCAACTACCTCCGCTACGGCCTGGGCGCCACCCGCGGTGGCCAGGTGGTCAACGGCGGCCAGCTCACGCCCGACCGCTTCCGTTTCTACGCCCATCATCCGTCCGGCCTCTCGCTCACCATCGCGGCCAGCTTCGCCCTCCTCGGCGAGGCCGAGTGGAGCGCCCGCCTCGTCCCCATCGCCTTCACCCTCGGCGCCGCCGCATTCCTCTACCTCGTCGCGCGGGAGCTCGCGGGGCCGTGGGCCGGCTTCTTCGCAACACTCGTCTTCGTCGCACAGCCGATGGTTGCCTTCTACGGCCGCATGCCCGATCACGAGGCCCCCGCCGCCTTCTTCGCCCTCCTGCTCACCTGGCTCTATCTGCGGTGGGCCCGCCACCAGCGACGGGGCTGGCTCATCGGCATGTGCGCTGCGGCCTTCGTCGGAGTGTCTTACGCGTGGATCGTCGCCGTCATGCCCTGGCTGCTGCTCGGCTACCACATGCTCGTGAAGCGGCGCGGGTGGCGATGGATGCTGGCGCCCGTGGCAGCGGGGTTCCTCGGGTTCGTCAGCGTCCTGATCCACATCGCCCTGCTAGGCGAGTTGAGTGGTCTGTGGGATGCCCTCGTCCACCGTCTTGGCTCGGAGGCAGGAGACCGCGGCGTCGGCGCCTCGTTCGGCTTCGTGGACTTCATGACTCGTCAAGGCGTCTATGCAGCCACGTGCTTCGGCCTGGTGGCCTCCCTTGCAGCAGTCGCCTGGCTCCTTCTGCGCGCGCGGCGTCAGAGACCCCCTGCGCTCCTGGTCGCCGCCTTGCTGGCGTTCGCTCTCGTGAACGTTGTCGGCTTCAGGCAAGGCGCCTACGTGCACATCTACTACCAGTTCTACCTGGCTCTCCCGCTGGCGCTGGCAGCGGGCCTCGGCCTCGACGCCCTGTGTCAGGCAGCGTCGCGGCGACGTTGGCTGCTTGGGGCAGCGGCCGTCGTGGCGGCGCTGATCGTCGCGGAAGGCTGGTGGAAGCTGGCGCCCATCCGCCAGGCCGAGATCGGCACGTACGCCCGCCAGATTCCTGTGGCCCGCGCGATCCGCTCGAGCACGTCGCCGGAAGACCAGGTGCGCGTCCTCTGGCAGCTCCGTGCGAGCTTCCGGCAACTCACCTACTACGCGGACCGCGATGTGTCCGTGACCGACGACCTGTCGCAGGCGAGACGCCGCGCCCTGCTCCGTGAGGGCGCGAAGTGCTTCGAGGTAGTCAGGGAGGCCACCGGGGACGCTGTGTGGCCTGTGGTCAACCCGTCGCCGCGGGAACGGCCTCGAGCACCTGGCCGATGAGCTGGTCGGTGGTCACGCCCTCGGCCTCGCCCTCGAAGTTGAGGATCAGGCGATGGCGCAGGGCGGGCAGGGCGAAGTGGCGGATGTCGTCGAAGCTCACGTTGTAGCGGCCTGAGGCCAGCGCACGCACCTTCCCCGCGAGAACCAGCGCCTGCGCCGCACGAGGGCTGGCGCCGTAGCGGATGAACCGCGTGGCGTCGGCCACCGCGCGCTCACCGCCGGGATGGGTCGCCAGCACTAGCCGCGCCGCATACTCCGCCACGTGCGGCGCCACCACCACCTGACGCGCCAGCGACTGCCCCCGCAACACGGCCTCCCCACCAACCACTTTCTCGACCGCAGGCGCGGACGCGTCCGTCGTCCGCTTCAGGATCTCCGTCATCTCCGCGAGATTCGAATAGCCGACCAGGAGCTTAAAGAGGAAGCGGTCGAGCTGCGCCTCC
>CAZDNN010000392.1:0-6325 GCA_964506385.1 uncultured Planctomycetota bacterium | reverse complement strand
GTTGGCTTTGTTCTCTAGCAGTCCGTGGCAGAAGTCCTTCGCAGACGAGTGCGAGGGATTCGGGCCGAGGTCAAGGCGCGAGATCGCAGGCGAATCGGTGGATTCGTCGAGATCTCGCAACGCGGAGATCGGCCCGAAGACCCGCACGCAGTCCGAACGGACTTCTGCCACGGGCTGCTAGTGTGCCCAGCCCGAGTTTTCCTCTTGGGTTGCGGCCGAAGGCCGCGTTAGAGGAGCCGCCAGGCCGGCAAGGGCACCAAGCAGGCAGCAGGTCGAGCGCCCGGGGTCGGGTGACGGGGGGCAGGGGGGTAGGCGCTCGCCCAGGTGTCCTCGACGGACCTGGCGGCTTGGGGGTCTCCTATCGCGCTCGGCGGCGGCGCCACAGGTGCAGCGCCGCGGCGCCGGCCATCACGAAGAACGATGTCGCCGGCTCGGGTACGACCGACGCCGGCGCCTCCAGATCCAGCGGCTCCGCGCCGCTGCCGTCCGACCCCTCGTAGGGCACAGCGTTGTTCCCTGTGACCACGCGACCGTCCGCCTCTACCTCCGCGAGGCCGAAGGCGTCGAAGCGCACCTTCAACCCCGGGTCGGGGTTGTGGATCTGCACGCCCACGGTCACCATCGGGGCGGTGACGGCGTCGGCGTCGCGCTCCAGGCCGGCGCCGAGATCCACCCCCGCCATCAACGCGCCCTCGAGGCCGTTGACCGCCAGCCCGTGGATCGAGTCGTCCGGGGGCAGGCCGAGGTCGTCGGCCTCCACGAACGCACCGAATGCAATGTCCACGCACTCCGTGGGGCTGCCTGGGTCGAAGACGCGGAGGTAGTCGAACGACGCGTCGCCTGGCTGGAAGGCCGCTGTCAGCGCGAGTGAGCTGAAGCTCGCGGCCGTCTCGTCCTGGTAGTTGCCCAGGAACTCGATGGTCAGCAAGTATGTGTCGATGCTCGCCCCGCCGGAGCCGCCGAGCGGGGTCTCCGAGAACGTCGTGCCGCTGAGCTGGAGCTCCGCGCCGGTCCTGTTGGGGTCGAAGACGTCGTTGCCGTAGGCACCCTCGAACCCATTGGTGCCGGTGATCGGCGTGAGCACCAGGTCGGCGGATGCCGCGCCCGCGATCAGCACGAGGGCGAAGGCGATTGCGAACATGCGCGTCACGAGGGTCTCGCTTTCCCTGGCAACCAGGATAGCCACGGAGCCGTGGCTTGTGGTCCACCCAACTCACCACGACCAGGTGCAATCGGCGTGCCGGCGAAGCGGGCGAATCCTCATGTCACGTGGTCCCATCGGCTTAGAGCCGGACGCTCGCCCACAATCCCTGCCCAAGTGTCCACGACGAGCGCACCCGGCGGCCCCCATCGTCCAGAAGTTGGACACCTCGGGTGAGGCGATTGGCGGGGCGCTGGCGGCCCGGTATAATGGCGGGAGGCCGTCCCGACACGAGGTGCACCGAGCCATGAAGCGTGGCTTCGCCAATCTGCCTCTCCACGGGGGCAAGGCTCCCCGCTGGCTCTTCTCCCGCATGAAGCGGATGGCAGGGGCCATGGGGCAGGTCATCTGCGAGGAGTTCGGCCCCGACGAGCTGCTCGTGCGGCTGAGCGACCCCGCGTGGTTCCAGGCATTCGGCTGCGTGCTCGGCTTCGACTGGCACTCGAGCGGGGTGACGACGACGGTCTGCGGGGCGCTGAAGGAGGGGACGAAGTCCTTCGCCCCCTCGGTTGGCCTGTTCGTCGGCGGGGGGAAGGGCGGACGGTCGCGGAAGACGCCTCAGGAGATCGAGCGGGCGTGCGACGGCTTCGGCCTCGACCCGGCGCCGCTGGTCTACGCCTCCCGGATGTCGGCGAAGGTGGACAGTGCGGCGCTCCAGGACGGCTACCAGATCTACCAGCACTGCTTTCTGTTCACCACCTCGGGCCGCTGGGCCGTCGTGCAGCAGGGGATGAACGACGCGAACGGCTACGCGCGCCGCTACCACTGGCTGGCGGACCGTGTGGACGACTTCGTCTGCGAGCCCCACGCCGCCATCGCCGCCCAGGCCCGCGGCGCGGCGCTCAACATGGTCGCCGAGGAGAGCGGCCCGGCGCGGAGCGCCACGGCGGATGCCTCGCGGGCCCACCCCGACAAGCTGCTGGCCGAGGTCGGCAGGCTCGGGGGCCTCACCCTGCCGCGCCGCCACGAGGTGCTGCTCAGCGACATCAACCCCAGGCATCTCCACAAGGTGATGCTCACCACCTACGAGCGGCAGCCGGAGGACTTCGAGCGCCTTCTCGGCCTCCCGGGCGTCGGCGCCAAGACGATCCGCAGCCTCGCCCTCATCGCCGAGCTCATCTACGAGGCCCCCGCCAGCCAGCGCGACCCCGCGGTCTACAGCTTCGCACACGGCGGCAAGGACGGCCACCCCTATCCCGTCAACCGTGAGGTCTACGACCAGAGCATCGACTTCCTGCGTCAGAGCCTCGACCGCTCCCGCCTCGACCAGAGCGAGAAGCGCGAGGCCCTGCGCAAGCTCGGCCGCTTCCTCGCCCGACGGGGTCACCAACCCATCCAGAATGAAAGCGCCGACGCGTGATCCGTGCTCTCTCCGACCTCTGGCATCTGGCATTTGGGCTCTGGCATCGCGCGGCCCCGCTGCGCATCCCCGTGGCTTGCAGCTTGTGGCTTGTGGCTTGCGGCTTGGCCGCCTGCACGCGGCCGCGTCGTGCCCCTGTGGCGGAGCCGTGGGAGCAGCGGGAGTTCCTCATCGGCCTCCGCGAGGCGCCGCCGCAGGAGGATGCGCGGTACGCGCAGGTCGCGAAGGCGGGGTTCAACACCATCGTCTCGTACGTCGGCCCCGACGCGCTGGCGCTCGCGCAGCGTCACGGCCTGCGGCTGGCCGTCAGCAAGATCGGCCTGGAGATCGGGGCTCGGCTGAGCGCGGACAGCCTGGCGCGCGCCGAGGCGCACATCGAGCGCTTCGGCGACCATCGGGCGCTCTGGGGCTACTACCTGGGTGACCGCTTGCGGGAGGGGCGGGTCGGGGACTGCGCGCGGGTGGCCGACTTCGTACGCGGCAGTGCCCGCGGCCGGCCCTTCTACATCGAGCTGCTCGGCTGCGACGCCTGGGCCGGGCCGGCGCTCAGGACGGCCGACTACCCCCGCTACCTCGATCGCGTTATCCGGACTGTCCGCCCGCCGCTGCTCGTCTTCGCCCACCACCCGTTCCGCGGAGAGGCCGACAGCCCCTGCTACTTCGAGAACCTCGCGCTCGTCCGCCGCGCCGCGCTGGGCCACGGCCTGCCCTTCGCGCAGGCCATCCGCTGCGGGCAGTGGCCGACGATGCGCGAGCTTGGAGAGGGGGAGCTCCGCTGGCTCGTCTACACGTCGCTGGCCTACGGCGCCCGGGGGATCGTGTGGTGGGGCTACTGGCAGTCCCGAGACGGGAAAGGCCGTGGCATCGTGGCACCTGACGGAACGCCGACGGACCGCTACCGCTGGGTGGCCGCCCTCAACGCCGAGGTCGCGGCCCTCGGCCCGCATCTGCTGCGGCTGCGCTCCGAGGCCGTCTACCACACGGGTGACCGGGTGCCGGCCGGGGCGACGAGGCTGCCGCCGCACGGGTTGGTACGGGCTGTCGGGGGCGGGTCCTTTGTCGTCGGGCTCTTTCGCTGCGGCGCGGGGCAGCGCCATCTGCTGGTGGTCAACGCCGACTACCGCAAGCCGGCCGACGCGGCGCTCACCGTCAACCGCCGCTGCCATGCCGTCGCCTGCCTCGACCCCGCGTCGGGCCGCTGGCGAGACCTTCCCTGCCGAACCGACCGGCTCCAGACGACCCTCGGCCTGCCCCTCCCGCCAGGCGGCGGCCGCCTCCTCCGCATCGACCTCACCGACTAGCCATCCGGGGACGTGCGGGCGCTTGACACAGGCACGCGATCATGCCACGATGGCCACGGTTAATCCTGGTCCATCCGGACGGAGCGAAGGAGCAGACGATGGCGATTCGGGCGGCGGCGTGTGGCGTGGTTCTGATGGGCTCCCTGCTGGCGGCGACGGCGTCGGCGGGAGCGCTGGCGGACGACCCTGCCTTCGGGCAAATGCTCGGCTACAAGGTGGGCGGCGACGCCGGGCCGCTGAAGCGGGTGGAGGACATCGTCGTCCAGTCCCACGGCCAGGCCGCGGAGCGCCAGGCCATCGAGGCGAAGCTCATCGCGGCGCTCGCGTCGCCCAAGGCCACGACCGATGCGAAGCGGTTCGTCTGCCGCATGCTCGTCAACGCCGGCACGGCGAAGTCGGTGCCGGCCCTCGCCGCGCTGCTGCCCGACGAGGAGCTGTCGCACATGGGGCTCTACGCCCTGGCGCGGCTCACGTGCCCCGAGGCGGGCAAGGCCCTGCGAGGGGCGCTCGGCAAGCTCAAGGGGAAGCAGCTCGTCGGCGCGATCAATGCGCTGGGCGACCGCCAGGACGCCGAGGCCGTAGGGGCGCTGGTCGAGTTGATGAAGAGCGGCGACGCGATGGTGCGTGAGGCGGCCATCGCCGCGCTCGGGAAGATCGGCGGCAGAAAGGCGGCGACGGCGCTGCTCGCGCGCGACATAGCGAGCAGCACCTCCAAGGGCCACGCCGCGATCGTCACCGCCCGCATCCGCTGCGCCGACCGTTGCGTCGCGATGGGCGACGCAGCCACGGCGCGGGCGACCTACGAGGCGCTCTACAAGCCGCACGAGCCCATCCACATCCGCGCCGCGGCGCTCCGCGGCCTCATCGCCACCTCGCCCAAGGAAGCCATCGCGGAGCTCATGACCGCCCTGAGGTCACAGGACGCGGCGCTGCGGCGGATCGCCATCGGGATCGCGCGGGACTTCACGATGAACGAGGCCGCGGCCAGCGCCCTGGCCGCGGAGCTCCCGAAGCTCCCGCCCGACACGCAGGTGCTCCTGCTCGACGCGCTGGCTGACGGCGGCCAGCGCGCGGCGCGCGACGCCGTGCTCCAGGCCATCGCGAGCCAGCACGAGACCGTGCGCGCCGCGGCCATCGCGGCTCTGGCGCAGGTCGGCGACGCCTCCGCCGTGCCCACCCTCGTCAAGGCCATGGGCTCGCAGAACGCAGGGGAGGCCGGCGCAGCCCGCACCACCCTCGACCGCCTTCCCGGCAAGGGCGTCAACGAGGCCATCCTGAAGGCCATGGCCGGCGCCGGGCCGAAGCTCAAGGTCGAGCTCATCAAGTGCCTTGCCGCGCGTCGCGCCGAGGAGGCGGTGCCCGCGCTGCTCGAAGGCGCGGCCGACCCAGACAAGAATGTGGCCCGCGAGGCATTCAACGCCCTGCGCACCCTCGCCAGCGAGGACGCCCTGGCGGGGATGGTCGCGCTGCTGCTCCAGGCCAAGGACGCCTCGGCCCGCGGCGCTGCCGAGCGCGCCGTGCTGGCCATCGCCGGGAAGGTGAAGGACGAGTCGAAGCGCATCGCGCCCGTCCTCGCGGCCCTGCCGAAGGCCGACCCGAAAGCCAAGGGGGCGCTGCTGCGGATCGCCAGCAACTTCGGCGGCGCGAAGGCCCTGGCCGCCGTCCGCGGCGCGCTGAGGGACCCGAACAAGGACGTGCGGGGCGCCGCACTCCGCGCGCTCGCCGACTGGCCCGACGCCGGCCCGACGGAGGACCTGCTGGGGGTGGTGAAGACAGGCGATTCGCTCGCCGTGAAGGTGATCGCGCTCCGCGGCTACGTGCGGATGCTGGCGCTGCCCAGCGACAAGCCTGCGACCGAAATCCTCAAGAAGTTCGAGGAAGCCATGGCCCTCGCCCCGCGGCCCGAGGACAAGAAGCTGATTCTCTCGGGCGTGGCGGACATCCGCCATCCAGCGGCGCTCAAGATGCTCGAGCCCTACCTGAACGACAAGGCCCTCGGCGCCGAGGCCAAGGTGGCGGTGGCGAAGATCAAGAAGGCGCTCAGCGCCCCCGCCACGGTCACCGCATCGGTGAACGCCAACAAGGCCAAGAACGCCATCGACGGGAACAAGGGCACGCGGTGGGATACGGGCCGCCCCATGCAGGGCGGCGAGTGGTTCCTCTACGAGCTGCCGGTCGAGCACGAGATCAGCGGGCTGGAGCTCGAGCAGGCGAAGTCGCCGAACGACCATCCCCGCGGCTACGAGGTCTACATCTCGCGCGACGGCAAGGCCTGGGGCAAGCCGGTCGCCAAAGGCCAGGGCACGCGGCCTGTGACGAAGATAGGCTTCAAGCCCACCTACGGCCGCTTCATCAAGATCGTCCAGACCGGGAAGTCGGCCGGCAACTACTGGTCCATCCACACCATGAAGGTCCACAGCAAGCTGGCCGCGCAGTAGCAGACGCCAGCAGCACGGGACAGCG
>CAZDNN010000391.1:0-6329 GCA_964506385.1 uncultured Planctomycetota bacterium | reverse complement strand
ACGGGTCGATGTCCACGTCGGAGCTTCGCCCCGGCTCGCCCATCCAGCCGCCCCACCTGGCGCGGGCGAAAAGGGGCGAGCGCAGCGGCTCGTCGGTGTCGAACGTGTTGAGCGCGACAGCGCCCTGCTCGGGCTTCGGTGCCGGCGCGGGGTTGAAGCTGGCCAGGGCGAGGGCCACGTCGTGCCTCACGTGCTTGACGGTGCCGATGCCGGGCGCCACCCAGCTCGTTCGGGTCCTCTCCTCGCCGTCAACCGTGTACTTGCTCTCGACCGCGAGACAGGCGAACTTCCCTGCGGGGACCTCGACGGCCTCGGTTCCCACGACGCGCGCGAGCACCTTGCCCTGGGTCGACTCATACTCGAAGGCCATTCCCTCCTTGAGCGGCAGGGGGAAATGGTCTCCAGGCAGCGTCGCCCCGAAGGCATCGAAGTAGGAGTACCCGCCGTCGCCGACGGCAAACCAGTAGTCTGGGCGCCGCTGGGCGCCGAAGCGGACCGCTGCCCGGTGGAGCGTGTTCGCGCCAACCGTGTGCCTGCCGATGACGGCCACGTCCACCTTGCCGACGGGCTTCCCATCTGGAGTCGTGACCGCGTATGTCCATCGGTCGCCGACGTGCCTGGCCTGGTCCTCAGCCGTGACGACCACCTTGCCCGGCACGAGCTTCTCCTCGCCTGCGTTCACGACCTCCTGGGCGCCCGCGGCCGCCACCAGCACGGCCCCCGCGAATACCTTCACCAGCACGTGCCTGTTGAGCATGGCTTGTCCTCCTTGGCCTTCCAGAAGTTCCACGGCAAAACGGGTTCCCCTGACGGAGATCGTGGCCTGCTCCGTCTCCACGGCAAACCGCCCCGCCCCCGGCTCGATGTCGCACGCGACTCGGCCCCGCTCGAGGACGATGCGCTCGTTCCGTGGCGAGCCGGCGAGCCGGATTGCGCTGTTCGGGTCCACGTCGATCCTGCAATAGCCGCCCAGGGTGAGGGTGGCCCCCTCGCTGCCTGCTTCGACGATGGCGCCCTGCCGCAAGGGGCCGCCCTCGCGGATCTTCAGGGTGCCTGTGACCTCAGGCGGCGGGTAGCGGGAACTCCAGGCCACCCAGCACAGCACAGCTCCCGCAACGACAGCTATGGCAGCAGCGGCCCACGCAGCCGGTCGGCGGCCACGGCGGCGGGGCGGCCTGACCAGCTCTGCCCCCTCCAGCATGCCTCTGAAGTGCTCGCCGCTTCTCTGCTCGTGGAACCGCCTGCTCAACCAGGCGTCCCGGCGACAGGCCCGCGCAAAGGCGTCGGCGGCGTCGGGGTCCTCGCGGAGGCGGCGGGTCAGCTCCGCCACCTCGGCGTCCGTGGCGGCCCGGTCGAGGTATCTGGCGATGAGCTCGCGGGTAGATGGCGTGTCGGCCATTCAGGCGCCCTCCTGCTCGGCGCCCAGGCGGCGGCGGATGCAGTCCTCGAGTGCCGCGCGCGCCCGGGACAGGGCCTGGTAGATGGCGGCGAGCGTCCGGCCCGTCCGCCGGGCGATCTCACCCGCGGACAGGTCGTCTTCGTAGCGCAGGGCGAGGAGGCGTCGGGCGCGCTCCGGGAGGCGCTCGAAGCACTCCTCGAGCGCATCGAGCTCGCGGCGGGCGCCCGCCTCGGTGCGTGTGAAGCCCTGCGCCACCGCCTCGATGGTCTCGGGGGAGAAGGCGAGGGGAAAGCGGCGGTCGCGCCGTCGGCGCTCGAGCACCTTGTTCGCCGCGATCCCCCGCGCCCAGGGGCCGAAGGGCCGCGATGCATCGTAGCGATCGGCCTGCTCCCAGAGCGCGAGGGCGACCTCCTGGAACACGTCATCGGACAGGGCACGGTCGCGGAGCATCGAGCCGACGAAGGCCCGGATCTCTCCCTCGTGCTGCATCAGGAGCCTGAAGATGGTGTCGCGATCTGCCATCCTGATCTTCCTCTACCCTCTATTGACCCAGGATGCAAGATCCTGACACCAAATCTCGAGCTGGACTCCCAGGACGGGAGCCGCCGGGGAGGGTCCCTCGCTTCGGCTGCGAGTGGTCGGCGCAGTAGCCACTCCGCTTCCGAGTTGGCTGTGGGGTCGAGTCCTCCTCGATGAGCCGCCACCGGCAGCGGAGCGCGAAGTGCTCGCAGCGCGGTGATTGATCCGCCAGTCGCAATAAGGTAGCCTCATGGGGTTGCAGGGGCGCAGCCCGCCCCTACAGGCTGCTGAGCCGCTTGCGCTTCTCGTGCACACCGCGCCGGGAGCCGAGGACCCGGACATGGTCTCAGCTCGAAGACGTTCAGCGATCGCCATCGCACTAGCGTCCCTCGTGCTCCAGGGGGTTGCCTCTGCTGCGGCGGCTTCCGCTCGTACAGACTACTGCGCAATGCTGGCCCGCGACATCCGTGGGAAGCAGCACGGCTTCCTGGCAGGGAACCACCTCTACTACGTCGGCGGGCAGTGCGACGCGAAGTGGCGGGTGATCGAGCACGAGACGCTCGGCTTCACACACCCGCTGTTCCGCGACGGGCGCGCCCGCGGCCACGGCATCGTCACGGGCAAGGGAGGCACAGGCCACGACAAGTGGGGCTGGGAGTTCTGGCGGAAGACCCGGGCCGCGTATGGCACGGTGATCGTCGCTGGCAAGCGATTCCAGCACCCCACCCCGAAGGAGATGATCTGGCGCCCCGACAGGCAGGTCTGCCGATACGAGGTCGGCGGCGTGACGATCCGCGAGGTGAAGTTCATTTCGCTCGACGACGTGCTCTGCGCGATCATCCAGAGCAGTGCGCCCGTGACGATCGAGTTCGCCGGCCGCAGCTTCATCCACAGCGGGGACATCCCTACGCACGACGGCGACCCACCCAGAACGCCGTTCACCCGCAGGCTGACGACGACGGCCGGGTACAGCAGCAAGCACAATGCCATCCATATCCGTGAGAGCGGCACCGTGATGGTGAAGCCCGACTGGGGAACGCCGGCCGTCGAAGGCAGGCTCATGTACGACGGCATGAGTGTCGTATTCTCGGCCTCGCAGGACTTCGCTGACAGCCACACCATCGCGAGGAATGCCAGGGGAGCTCAGGCCTACACCCTCCGCGTGCAGTGCGAGCCGGGGAGGGATCTGGCCCTCGCCTACGCGATGGGCGACGACCTCGACTCGACGACCGGCAGGGTCAAGAGAGTGCTGTCGGACCCACGGGCGGCTCTCGAGGCCAAGACCGCACATGTGAACGGCCTGCTCAACATGCAGATCCCCCGCTTCCGATGCTCCGACCCCCGCGTCGTGAAGACCTACTACTACCTGTGGTCCCTCTACTTCATGTACTTCAGGGACACCGGGAAGGGCTGGGAGCAGTATCCCCACACCCAGACGGCGGTGAACAACTTCATGGGGCTCCACCTGTGGGACTCGTGGGCCTACGCCGCGTTGGGCGCCTGGGTGGCCGACAAGTGGGCATACGCCCACGGCAATGTCCTGTCGTGGAAGTTCCTCGTGCCCTTCAGGAACAAGGCGAACGCGCTGCCCGACACGTTCGGAATCGCCTGGTACTCGCCAGGGGTGTGGATGAACCTCGTGGGGGCCGTGGAGCCCGCCTGGCGGCAGTACGAGCAGTCGGGGGACCGAGAGTTCCTGCGCCGGGCCTATGACGAGCTGTACCGGCCGCTCTACTGGACCGGCCCGCAGCCATGCTTCGGCATCGAGATCAACGCGCTCGACGTGCTCGCCAGGATGGCGGCCGTGCTGGGTCGAGATGCCGACGCGCAGCATTGGAGAGCCATGAGGCCCGCGAGGGTAGCGCAGTTCAGGAAGCAGTGGGGGGCCTACCTTCCACACTACTACGCCCCCAAAGGCGCCCGTCACAAGGACATCTGGCATCTGGCCTGCATGATGTGCCGTGAGATGCCCGATGCCTGGGCGGACGAGCTCGTCGAGCATTGGGTGATGAACAAGGACAAGGGCTTCCTCGGCCCCGTGCCGCTCGACGTGCGGCCGCCAGATGCCCCCGAGAACGGTGAGTTCGCTGTGTCCACGATGAGCACGTGGCTCGCCATCGAGGGGATGTTCCGCCATCACTGCGACGCCGAGGCGATCGCCTGCACGCTCGGCCACCTGAGGGGGATGACGAAGGACTATGGCTATCCCGTCGCCCCCGAGTGCTGGGACCCGAGCTACAAGCCCTGGGGCAGCATGTACTACAACTGGTGCGGCGCGATGAACGCGCTGCTCCTCTCCCGCCTCGCCGGCGTTCGCTACTCCATCCCCGACGACACGCTCACCGTGTGCGAGCACCTGCCGCCCGAGTGGGACCACATCGAGACGTGCGTGCCCATCGTGGTGCAAGGCCAGATCCATTGGGCCACCGTCTGGACGACCAGACGGCAGCGCGAGGGGCGCATGGAGAAGGCCGTATCCGTCAAGGGCTGCCCCCTGAAGCGTCTCATCATCCAGCCCTGGCTCGAGGGCCGCGAGCTGCTCTCCTCCACGCCGACGCCCAACGCGCCCGCCCCACGAGGGCATGCAGGTTTCGCCTTCAGCGGGACGGGGGATCGGTCCATCTCCGTGCTTCTCGGCGAGAGGGAGCAGGGCGGCCCCCACGGAGGACCCAAGAGCCAATGACACAAGCGACGCAGCGGCTGATCAGTCTCGCCGTCGTCCTGGCAGGGAGCATCCAGGTGCCCGGAGCTGAGTTCCAGGTCGTGTTCGGCCCGAAGGGGGTGACGTCGCTGAAGCGCTCCGGCTGCCCGCTCGGCACGGAGTTCATCGCTCCGGGCAGCACCCTCGGCGAAGTCGCCGTGCGCTACCGCGAGGGCGACGGCCCCTGGCTCGAGGCTGCCGCGGGCAAGCCAGCCGGGCCAGAGGTCATATCCCGGTTCCGCGCCGACGGCGATTCCCTCATCTGGACGATCCAGCTCCGGAACCGCACGACCCGGACCATCGAGATCGGCGACGTGGCGCTGCCACTGCCCATGCACACCCTCTATCCCAAGATCACCGGGGCGGCGGTGAAGCGAGAGATCTTCGAGCGGCGGGTCTTCCGCCACTCCTTCGTCTCGGGCCACGGGTCTTTCGTCTTCTGGCTGCCCGTGGGCGGGGCGGGGCCGCACCTGGTGATGACGCCGCTCGATGGCACGAGGCTGGAGTACTTCCGAGAGGAGAGGTCGAGCTACGCCCATGGCGGCCAGGGCTATAGGGCCTTCATCCACTCGGCCGCCAGCGGCGGAGGCGAGAGCCGCGGCACGTGGCGCCAGCCTCATACGGCCCTGACCCTCGCCCCCGGCCAGGAGGCGAGCTACGGCTTCGCCTTCCACTGGGCCGACGACTATCGGGGCGTCCGCGATGTCCTCTATCGCAGCGGTGGGGTCGACGTCCATGTCGTCCCGGGCATGGTCGTGCCCGAGGACCTCGAGGCGATGTTCGCTCTGCGGACGCGCCATCGCATCCAGGCCGTTGTGCCCGAGTTCCCAGAGAAGACGCCGGTCGAGCGCGTCGGCGAGCAGGCGAAGGACACCCACGTCTACCGCGTGAGGTTCGCGCGGCTCGGCGAGAACCTGCTGACCGTGCGCTATGGCGACGGGCGGGAGATGTACCTGGAGTTCTTCGTCACCCAGCCGCTGGAGACGCTCGTCAGGAAGCGGGCCGCCTTCATCGCCGCCAGGCAGCAGCACCGCGACCCCTCGAAGTGGTACGACGGCCTGTTCAGCCTTTGGGACGTCCGTATGCCCGAGGGGCGGAATCTCCTGGGACCCGACAACCTCGGCGGCCAGCACCCCTATGCCGTCAGCGGCTCCGACGACCCCTCGAACAGCAAGTGCATGTACCTCTCGGAGAAGAACGTCGCCTACCCCGAGCCGCGGGAAGTCGAGGCTCTCGAGTACTTCATCGAGCACTTCGTCTGGGGCAAGCACCAGCGCACCGACGCCGAGAGGCCCTATCCCTACGGCATCTACGGCAGTGATAGCTGGAAGCAGAACCGCTTCACCACACGCGACCCGCTGGAGAAGGGGGTCAGCCGCCCAGGCGGTCCAAGCCAGTGCCGGATGTGGCGCACCTTCGACTACACCACCTACTTCGCCCTCTACTACAACATGTACCGCATCGCGAAGCAGCAGCCGGCCCTCTGCAAGCACCTGGATGCCGCAGGATACCTCGAGCGGGCGTACGGCACGGCGCGGGCCTTCTTCGAGGTGCCCTACAACATCCGCATGGAGGGCGGCTGGTCCTTCACCGGCTGGACCGACTGGGCCTACACCATCGGCAACTTCCACGAGAAGTACCTGCTGGGCATCATCGAGGCCCTGGAGCGCGAGGGCCAGCCGCAGAAGGCGGCCTGGCTGCGCGGCGAGT
>CAZDNN010000390.1:0-6343 GCA_964506385.1 uncultured Planctomycetota bacterium | reverse complement strand
AGCCGTAGCCCGAAGGCGGAGGCGAGGGCGGCGTCCTCGCCGCTGGCTCCTCGGCCTGAGGCGGCCCCCCATCCGGCCTGCATCGCCTTCGCAGAAGGACGGGACGGCGGCACGCGCTGACGGCCCGGCCGCCGCTGGGCAGGCTCGGGGACGCCCTGTTCGCCCTTCGTCATTGCCGGCGACGAGCTCACGTGGGGCGGTCAGGCCGTCGCATCGGCCGCTGGCCGCAGGAGGCCCGTGCAGGGGGCGCCCGAGGTGGCGTCAGACCGCAGGCGTCACCGCGACGAAAGCAGGGAGGGCGGACATTACTTCTGCGAGGCTCCATAGCGCCCGCCGAGCTTCCTGAGCGCGGGCTGGAGGGCGAAGCGCAGGTAGGTGGCGTGGTTGCCCCGCTGCTTGCGGAGGGCGGCGAGGCGGGCCTTCATGGCGGGGATGGCGGGACGCGCCGCCTCGCCGAGCAGCTCGAGGGTCCGGGCCGCGTGGACCTGGGCCCAAGGCTCCCCCTCCGCGAGCTCTCTGGCGAGCACGGGCAGCGCCTCGCCGGCGTCGCCAAGGGCGGCGAGGGCGCCGGCGGCCTCGATGCGGACGCAGTCGGCAGGGTCGGCGAGCGCCGCGCGGAGCGCGGCGCGGGCAGGCATGGCATCCTCCCCCAGCACGCGAAGGCCCACGACAGCCCAATAGCGCCTCGCTGCATCGGGATCGCCGAGCATCTGGGCCTTTTTGCCCAGCGCCTCCTTCCCCATGCCAGCCAGATGGGCTGCGGCGAGGACGCGCGCGCGCGGGTACGTGCCGGGGTCGCGTGCGATGTCGTAGGGCGTGCTGCCGGCGCTTCGCCTCCAGAGCTCGGTCTCGGGCAGGAAGGCGACGTCGCGGGTCTCGACGATCCACCCAACGAGCCGGCCGCGCATCCTCTCCAGGATGTCCTTGTGCTCGGGCGAGCCGGCGAGGTTCTGGATCTGGTGGGGGTCCTTCTCGCAGTCGTAGAGCTCCTCGACGGGGCGGGTGGGGCCGGCGTAGGCCATCTGGGGGCCGTCGAGCTTGCCCTCGGCGGCGAGGCGGGTGATCTCGCCGCGGATCTCGCCGAGGTCGGAGTAGTAGCTCGGCTGGTTGTAGGACAGGTGGGGCATGTAGTTGCGGACGTAGAGGTAGCGCTTGTCGCGGACCGAGCGTGCCAGGTCGTAGGCCTCATCCACGCGGTCCCGTGCGCCGTAGACGTACTGCCGCGGCCCGGCGGCCGCGGCGCCCAGGAATGCCTTTCCCTGCATGTGCTTTGGGATGGGGAGGCCGGCGAGGCTGAGCACCGTGGGCGCGAAGTCCACGAAGCTCACGAGGCGGTCGAGAGTCTCGCCGGGCCTGGCGGGTGCCAGGTGCTGCCACTTCTCGGGGAAGCGGACGAGCAGGGGGACGTGGAGGCCGGAGTCGAGGATGAGCCGCTTGTGGCGGGGCATCCCTGCGCCGTGGTCGGCGTAGAAGAAGACGATGGTGTCGTCGGCGAGGCCGTCGTCGTCGAGCTGCTTGAGGAGCGCGCCGACCTGCCTGTCCATCACGGTGATGCAGTCGTAGTAGCGGGCGACCGTGCGGCGGACGATGGGCGTGTCGGGGTAGTAGGGCGGGATGGGGGCCTTGGCGGGGTCGTGGCGCTCCGTGGGACGGAGCTGGCTCTGGACCCGCTTGCGGAACTGCTCGTAAGGCCAGACCATCGTCCGCGACTGGTGGGTGACCGTGTGGTTGAACACCGAGAAGAACGGCTGGCCTGGCTTGCGTCCCCGCCAGTGGGCCTTGGCGCTGCACTCGTCCCACGACGCCTTGACGATCGCCGCTGCGTTGCTCGTGTTGTAGTCGGTCTTGACGCGGTTGGAGGTGAAGTAGCCGGCCTGCCGCAGCCAGGTCGGGAAGCCCTTGATGTGGCCGGGGATGGGGAAGGCCGACCGCAGGTGCATGGTGCCGAGCGTGGTGGCGTAGACGCCGGTGATGAGGCAGGAGCGGGAGGGCGAGCAGACGGGGTTGGTGGCGTAGCAGTGGGTGTAGCGGACGGCCTGCCTGGCGAAGGCATCGAGGTACGGCGTTGTGGCGTAGCCGTCGCCGCAGCAGCCGAGGTTGGGGCTCATGTCCTCACAGGTGATCCAAAGAATGTTCGGCCGCTCGCGGGCGCGGTCCGGCGCCTGCCCGCCGACGGCCTGGCGTCCGATGAGAGCCGCCGCCGCGCCGCCCATCGCATGCAGGAAAGCCCTGCGGCTGGCATCGCGGGAGACCTGTCGATCCTCGCGCGTGCTCACGTGGCTTCCTCCTCAGAGACATAGAGACGCCATCCGCAGGCCGATTCTACGGACCCCGCCACGCAGGGGCAAGGACGGAACTGCGTGTGACTTCCGCGAGCGGTTGTGGTAGAATGCGGTCGGGAGGGTAGGCAGGCTCTCAGGAGGCGGGCGAGCATGAAGAAAGCCATCATTGCTGTAGCCGCTGTGGCGACCATCGGGTTCGCTGTCTGGCGGCTGTGGCCGAGCAGCGGGAAGCAGGCGACGAAGCTGGCGCAACGGCCCCGCTTGTGCGAGGCCTGCGGCTTCCGGTTCGAGGGGACGACGGAGCCCGTGATGGTCGAGTGCCCGAAGTGCAAGAAGCTGGCGGGCATTCGGGTGAACGTCTACGTGTGCAGGAAGTGCGGGGAGAGGTTCGAGGCCTTCTACACGAAGCCCGAGGACCCGACGCTGACGTCCATAGATCCGATGAAGCCGCCTCCCGTGCTGCTCTACAAGCGCGAAGGCGGCGAGTGGGTCAAGTCGCGGAAGCAGCTCGGCGAGATCAAGTGTCCCAAGTGCGGAAGCACGGACGTTGGACCGTCACTGCCGAAGCCCTGACGCTGGAGTGATCCCATGATATGCCGACGTGCCTTCACACTGATTGAGTTGCTCGTGGTCATCGCGGTCATCGCGATCCTGGCGGCTCTGGTCATGCCGCTCATCAACAGCTCCCTGCGCCAGGCCGAGCGCGCCACCTGCCTCAGCAACACCCGCCAGCTCTTCCAGGCCGTCATGGGCTACGTGAGCAACTGGAACAACTTCTACCCCGACATGGACATCGTCGAATGGCGTTGGCCCACCCCCAACCACTGCTGGAACCCTGTCCTGAACGAAGAGATCCACAAGCTTGGCAAGAAGGTGCGCTTCTGCCCAGCCAACGAGTACACCGAATGGCACGTGCGGACGAACCTCGCGTGGGGCGAGTACTCGATGGGCTACTGCATCTACGCAGGTCGCGGCTACTCCTACTACACCCAACAGGAGGGCTCGAAGTACCTCCCAGGCAAGACCCCCGCCACCGCCAAGCCCGACAGCGTCCTGATCACCGACCTCGTCCGCATGTGGTACGGAGCCTGGTACCGCGACGGGCTCCACATCAACAACCACATCGACGACGAGACCTTCGCCCCCATTGGCGGCCACTGCTGCTTCGCCGACGGCAACGCCCGCTGGACCCCCGCCGACCAGCTCGACTGGGACCGCTACTACCAGGAATACCCCTCCTTCAACGTCGATCAGGGCTGGACGTTCTGCCTCGGCTTCCGGCGCTGAGCCATAGGGACGCGTAGAAGAAAGGTCCCCCCCGCACAGTCGCCATTGTCCTGCCACCCGGTCTCTCGCATCCACCCACCTGTCATACAGCCGCGCGTTGCGTAACAGCAACCGCTGCTGCTCAACCTATGCTCTGCTCCTGCGCCCAGCGGATCGCACTCAACAGGAGCTCATTGGCATCCTGGAGCATCAGCTTGTCCTTGATGTGAGCGCGGTGTGATTCGACGGTCTTGATGCTGACATGGAGCGCTTCGGCGATCTGCCGCGTGCCCAGTCCCTTGCCGATCAGGCAGAAGATCTCCAGTTCGCGATCGGTCAAGCCATCGATTGGATAGGCTGGCGGCCCTTTCTGCCCCCTTACAAGCGACCGCACCAGGCGCGCAGTCATCGCCTGGCTGAGATAGATCCCCCCGCTGAGGACCTGGCGGATCGCGGCGCGGAGCAGCTCGCTGGCCTCTTTCTTCATGATATAGCCGCTCGCCCCTGCACGAAGGGCGCGCTCCGCGTAGATGGCCTCGTCGTGCATGGACAGGATGAGGATGGGCAGCATGTGGCCCCTGGCACGGATGCGCTTCGTGAGCTCCAGGCCACTGGTGTTGCCCAGCGAGATATCCACAATCGCCATGTCCGGCCGCAGGTCTTCGATGAGCTGCAAGGCTTCCTGCGGGTCGGCCGTCTGCGCGCACACGCTCAGATCGCTCTCGCGGCAGGCTAGCTCGTTGATGCCATCCCGGACAATGGGGTGGTCCTCGACGATGAGTATCCTGTGGACGGTTGTGTCGGCGCCTGGGCCGTTCGTTGCCCCGCTCACTGGTGGCCTCCATGCTCCCTCGTCACGACTCGCCGGGGGCGGCTTGCTTCGTCGGGCAGGGGACACGGCACTTCACGATCGTGCCTCCGGATGGCCTTGGCTCCAGCTCCAGCGACCCGCCGAGCAACGCAGCGCGGTAGCCCATGGTGCGCCAGCCCAAAGTGTCGCCGCACTTCACATCCTGTGGCAGGCCCTTGCCATCGTCCTCGACGGTGAGGATGAGCTGGCCGCCTTCGCTGGCAAGGCGGATCGCGATCTGCTGCGCTTCCGCATGCTTGATGGCGTTGCTAACCGCCTCTTGCGCAATGCGGTGCAGATGCGTTCTCATCATGGCGTCCGGGACAGCTACGTCTCCTGGGCACTCCACCTGACAAGACAGGCCCGATGCATCTTCCACACTATCGGCCAAGTCCTGAAGCGCCAAGGGCAGGTCAACATGCTCGAAGTCCACTGGATACAGGCCCCTGGCCAGCGCGCGAACGCGGTCCATTGCCCTTGTCGCGAGGTCGCAGATCTCGGCCGCTCTGGCGGCTTCCGGTGACGCGTGCTTGGCCAGGACCTCCTGTTGGACCTTGCTCTTGAGCGCGATGGCCGTGAGCAGTTGCCCGAGGTCGTCGTGGAGTTCGCGGCCGATCTGTTGACGCTCTTGCTCCTCGATATCGAGGACCTCTCTCTCCAAGCGCCTGCGCTCTGCTTGGGCCTGCTCGAGGCGCGCCGCCATGTCGTCAAAGGATCTGGCCAGTTCCGCTATCACTCCACGCGCCTCGGGCAAGCCCGTCCGCGCGCTCAGATCGCCAGAGCCGAGGCGCCGTACGGCGCGCGTCAGCGCCCTCACCCTGGTCAGGATCAGCACGTGGCTGCCGAGCAGCGCGACGGTCAGGGCCACCGCTGCGACGATTGCGAGCCAGATGAGGCTGTGCTTGAGGACCCGATCACTGTCCGCGAGAACCACTGCCCTTGGAACACCAACGATCACGAAGACGGTACCGCTGCCTCTCGACGGTGACAGTGGTGCGAAGCCATAGAGGCGGGAGATGCCGTCCAGTCCCGGCGCCTCCGCCAGCCCTTCGCGTTCTGCCAGCACCCTCTGCACGAGCGGGGACCGCAGTGCTGAACGGCCTACCCATTTCTCTGGATCGAGAGGATGGACCAGCACCATGCCGCGGTCGTCGATCTTCGTCATAACGTAGCCAGGCGGCAGGTGTGCCTGCACTTCGAGTTCGAGTTGACTCAGCCACGAGAGGTTCAACGCTGCGAAGACGACGCCGTTAGTAACCTGGCGCTCGTCTCGGACGGGGTACCCCAGGTTGAGCGAAGGCACGCCGGTGATACGCCCGACCTGATACTCGCCGACGGCGAAGCTCTCCGACTTCAGGGCTTCGCGGAAGTACCTGCGGTCAGCGGCGTTGACCGGTTCCCTCATCGGCAGCCCGCTGGCGACGACATTGCCCTCCAGGTCGATCAGGCCGAAGTTCGCGTAGCGATGGGAATCCCTTACCAGACGCGCAAAGAGCTCATTGCAGGCTTCTACGTCACCGTGTCGGACTCCGGGGACGTGCGAGAGTGCCATAAGGACATGCCGTGCCCCGTCGATCAGTTGCAGCTCCTCCAGGGCAGTCAGCCGTGCCAGGCGCTTGGTGCTGTCTTTGACGTTGTGGATGGCTCTACTTCTGCGTGCCGCAGCATCATGCAAGATCAAAGCCAAAGCCGGGATGGCGGCAAGCAGTACCAGGAGGATGAGCCGACTGCGCAGAGAGGAAAGACGGAGGCAACTCATCTCGAAGCCCCAAGCCAACCGCTGACTCTCGTGGAGTCGGCGCCCTCACACCACACCGCTATTGTAGCGCCCGCGCCACTCCCTGGCAAGCCCCGCAGGATCTGACCCAGGGAAACACTTCAGCGAAGTGTGGCCCGCCGCCGCAGACGATTGGCACGCCTTTTTGCACGCTGTCTTTCTCTCAGA
>CAZDNN010000389.1:0-6344 GCA_964506385.1 uncultured Planctomycetota bacterium | reverse complement strand
AGCGTTCACCGCAAGGCAATCCTACCAGAATGTCGTCCCCGGGCTGACAACGCAACCGCCTCCTGGCGCCGCGGCCCACCTCCTGTATAATGGGCACGGCCGGTGAGACCCCGCACTGACAGGAGGGGACCCCGTGGTTCACGTCGGCACGTCGGGCTTCCGCTACAAGGACTGGCGGGGGACTTTCTACCCCGCCGACCTGCCGGACGAGGAGCTGCTGGCCTGGTACGCAGGGCAGTTCGGCACGGTCGAGCTCAACTTCACCTACTACGGCATCCCGGCGCCCCGGGTCATCGAGCGGATGGTCGAGCGCACCCCCGAGGGCTTCAGCTTCTGGGTGAAGGCGAACGAGGCGACGACCCACAAGCAGGATCGCTCGGTCGCCGCGCAGTTCAACGACGCCGTCGCCCCGGCGCGCGAGGCGGGGCGGCTGGCCGGCATCCTCTTCCAGTTCCCCTACTCCTTCCACAACGACCGCGGCAACCGCCGGTTCCTGGCCACCCTGAAGGAGGACTTCCCCCACGACCCCCTGGTCGTGGAGTTCCGCAACAGCGGGTGGGCCATCGACCCCGTCTTCGGCTTCCTGCGGATGCACGGCCTCGGCTTCTGCTGCGTGGACGAGCCAGACCTGGAGGGCCTCATGCCGCCCGTCGCCGTCGCCACGTCGCCGGTGGCCTACGTCCGCTTCCACAGTCGCGACGCCAGCAGGTGGTACGAGGGCGGGGGGAAGGAGCGGTACAACTACCTCTACAGCCGCGACGAGCTGGCCGAGTGGATTCCGAAGACCCAGCAGCTCGACGCCGACGCCGAGAGCGTCTACATCTTCTTCAACAACTGCCACGCCGGCCACGCCGCGGTCAACGCCGCCGAGTTCAAGCAGATGCTCGCCGAGATCGGGCTGATCGGGTGATGCATGGCCCGTGATGCGTGATGCGTGATGCGTGATCGGAGGGGGCCGGGGGAGGGGAGCCGCCAGCCGTATCCCGCCTGCTTCCTCGTCCGTCTGTGATCCCGTGGTCTGTGCTCTGTGTGCTCTGTGCCTCTGTGGCTGTCCCCTTCTTATCGCGACTGGGGGTCGAGGGCATCGCGGAGGCCGTCGCCGAGGAAGTTGAGCGAGAGGAGGGTGAGGGTGAAGGTGATGCCGGGGAAGACCATGAGCCAGGGGCAGACCTCCATGTTGCGGGCGCCTTCGGCGATCAGCGTGCCCCAGCTCGGCATGGGGTGCTCGACCCCGAGGCCGAGGAAGCTGAGAAATGCCTCCTGGAGCATCACCGCGGGGACGTTGAGCGTGGCGTAGACGATGACGGGCCCCAGCAGGTTCGGCACTATGTGGCGGAAGAGCAGGCGCGGCGTGGGGGCGCCGAGCGCGCGGGCGGCCTCGACGAACTCCCGTTCCTTGATCGACATCACCTGGGCACGGACGATGCGCGCCGTCGTCAGCCACTGCACGGCGCCGAGCGCGATGAAGAGGTTGACGATGCTCCGCCCCGCCACCATCACGATGAGGATGACGAGGAACATGAAGGGCAGGCCGTAAAGGATGTCCACCACCCGCATCATCACGCCGTCCACCCGGCCGCCGAGGTAGCCCGACGTGGCGCCGTAGCTCACCCCGATGACCAGGCTCACCAGCGTCGCCACGATGCCGACGGCCAGCGACACCCGCGCGCCGTAGAGCAGGCGCGAGAGCAGGTCGCGGCCCAGGCTGTCGGCGCCCAGCCAGTGCTCGGACGACGGCGGGGTCAGCGCGTGGGGCAGGTTCACCACGTCATAGGCCGTCGGCGCGAGCACGGGCGCGAGCAGCGCCAGCAGTGCCAGCACCGCGAGAAACGCCGCGCCGAACACCGCCAGCCGGTTCCTCGCCAGCCGGCGCAGGGCCAGACGCCAGGGGCTGGTGCCGTGCGAGCGATCAGCTTGTTGGCGCTTAGCAGGCATAGGAGACGGAACCACAGAAGAAGACGGAGGAACACGGATCAGGGAAGAGAAGAGCAGCGAGGAGAGGACAGAATCCGGAGAGGGAAGAGAGGGAACCACAGATGGACACAGATGAACACGGATAGGAGAAGAGAGGAGGAGCGAAGAAGGTCCAGAACCCAAAGAGAAAAGAGAGGGACCCACGGAGGAACACGCACCTGTCCGCCGAAGCCCTCGCGGAGGCCGATGAACGCTGATGGGAGAAGAGGGCAGCAGGACTCAAGGGTCATATCCCGAGGAGAGGAAGGAGAAATGCAAGGATGCACTTGAGAGTCCGCCAGGGCCCTCGGGGGCCTGCGATGCGCTTGACCTGGAGCTTGGGGGTGCCGAAGTTGAGGAGGAGGCAGACGGGCAGCCCAGTGGCCTTGACGTAGTTCATGCACTGTGCCTTGTGGATCGAGTCGAGAGCACGGACAGCTTTGAGCTCCAGGATCACGGTCTCGTCCACGATGATGTCCGCCGCATACTCTCCGACCACGACGCCGTCGTAGTAGATGTGGATAGGGTGCTGTTGCTGCACCCGGAACCCCTGCTTCCGGAGTTCGTGGACGAGGGCATTCTCGTAAGGTTTCTCGAGGAAGCCACAGCCGAGCTCGTTGCTGACCCTGTAGGCGCAGCCGATGATCCGCTCGGTCAGGTCGTTGATGGCTTCTCCGCTCCTGTCCTCATTCATCGGTCTTCCCTCCTTTTCTCATCTGTGTTCATCCGTGTTCATCTGTGGTTCCATCCTCCTCTCTTCCTCTTGCCTTCTCTTCACTCGAGCCTTACTCTCGGGTCGAGTGTGGCCTGGGCGATGTCGACGAGGAGGTTGAGGGCGACGAGGAGGACGCTGTAGACGAGGACTGTGCCGAGGGCGAGGGTGTAGTCGCGCTCTGTGGCGGCGCTGACGAAGTAGCGGCCCATTCCCGGGATGGCGAAGATCTGCTCGACGACGAAGGAGCCCGTGAGGATCGCAGCCGTCGCCGGGCCAAGATACGAGACGACGGGGCTGAGGCCCAGTCGCAGCGCGTGACGGCCCACGACGACCCGCTCCCGCAGCCCCTTCGCCCGGGCGGTGCGAACGAAGTCCTGCCGCAGCACCTCGAGCATGCCGCCCCGGGTGAGCCGCGCCAGGCGCGCGGCATAGGCCAGGCCGAGCGCGGTCGCCGGCAGGACGAGATGCCATGGCGTGCCCCAGCCGGAGGTGGGGAACCAGTGGAGGGTGAGGGCGAAGAAGGTGATGAGGAGCGGCGCCAGGACCATGCTTGGGATCGACACGCCGACCATCACGAGGCCCATGGCGACGTAGTCGCGGGCCGTGTTGTGGTGGAGCGCGGCGTAGACGCCCGCCAGCCCGCCGACCAGCAGCGCGATACACAGCGCCGTAGCGCCCAGCAGTGCCGACTTGGGGAACGCCTCGCCCAGGATCTCGTTCACCGTCCGGCCCGGACGCTTCAGCGATGGCCCGAGGTCGCCCCGGGCCAGGTTCCCGAGGTAGCCGCCGAGCTGGACCCAGACGGGCCTGTCGAGGTCGTACTTGGCGCGCAGATGCTCGAGGATGCGCTCGTCGGTGACCTTCTCGGCGTCGAACGGGCCGCCCGGCACCAGGCGCATGAGGAGGAACGACAGGACGACGATGACCAACAGCGCCACCAGCGAGGCCGCGAAGCGTCGCAGGATGAAGGCGATCATTGCGCAGGCTCCGCGGCGATGGCGATGTACTGGAAGGGATGGACATTCCGCGCGTTGTCGAAGACGCCGAGCACGGTCGGATGCACCAGGTAAGTGTTGACGTAGAAGTAGATGGGGACGATGGGCATCTCGTCAGCGATGAGGATGCGCTCGGCGTGCTGAAGGAGCTGACGGCGTCGCGCGCGGTCGGGCTCACGAGCGGCCTGGGCGATCAGGGCGTCGTAGCGGGGGTGGCTCCAGCCAGTGCGGTTGTTCCCACCGCCTGTGACGAACATGTCGAGGAAGGTGTTCGGGTCGCCGTAGTCGCCGATCCACGAGGAGCGGGCCACGTCGTACTCCAGGTGGCTCATCGAGTCGAGGTACACCTTCCACTCCTGGTTCAGCAGCTCGATGCGGACGCCGAGTTCGGAGCGCCACATGTGCTGGACGGCCTCGGCGATGAGCTTGTGGGATTCGCTCGTGTTGTAGAGGATGCGAAGCTTGCGGAGGCCCTTCCCGCCAGGGAAGCCGGCTTCGGCCAGCAGCCCCCGCGCCCGCTCTGGGTCGTACGCAGGCCCCTGGGCCGGCTCGTAGGGCGGCAGGATAGGCGGCACGAAGCTCCGGGCGGGGCGCTGGCCGCCGCGGAGCAGGTAGCGGCAGATCGAGTCCCGGTCGATGGACAGTGCGAGTGCCTTGCGCACGCGCGGGTCGTCGAGCGGCGGGCGGGTCACGTTGAAGCGATAGAAGTAGGTGCCATACTCGGGGGCGTAGCGGAAGCCCGGGAGGCTCTCGGCGGCGGAGACCTTCGCCGCCGGGATGCTGCGGACCCAGAGCGCCTCGCCGTTGCGGTACTGCTTGAGCGCCGTCTCCGCGTCGTCGATGGGCAGCACGCGGATCTCGTCGAGCCGCACGCGGTCGGCGTCCCAGTAGCGGGGGTTCTTCTTCAGCACAACATCCTGCTGCTGCCGCCAGGCAGCGAGTGTGAATGGGCCATTCGAGACCATGTGCTCGGGCCGCGTCCAGCGATCGCCGTGTTGCTTGAAGGTCTCGGGATGGATCGGGTAGTAGGTGGCGAAGGCCGTCAGCTCGAGGAAGTAGGCGACAGGGTGTTCGAGGCGGACCTCGAGGGTGAGGTCGTCGATGACGCGAATGCCGATGGCGTCGTCGTCGTCCGTCTTGCCGGCATTGAAGTCGCGTGCGCCCTCGATGCAGAAGAGCATGTAGGCGTACTCGGCGGCGGTCTGGGGCTTGAGGGCGCGTCGCCAGGCGTAGGCGAAGTCCCCGGCGGTCACGGGCGCGCCGCTGCTCCATCGGGCCTTGCGCAGGTGGAAGGTATAGGTGCGGCCGTCGGGCGAGATGTCCCAGCGTTCTGCGGCGGCGGGCACGGGCTGGAGTGTCTTGGGGTGCAAGCCGGTGAGGCCCTCGAAGAGCCCCATGGCAATGGTCAGCTCGGGCACGCCGGTCATCAGTGCGGGGTCGAGGCTCTGCGGCTCGGCGTGGTTGGTGAAAGTGAGGACCTGGCGGTCCGCGAGCGGGATGGCCGGCGGGCCGGGCAGAGGCTCGTCGGCGGCGAACGTCGGGAGCTCATAGGGGGGCAGGGGAGGGGGCGGCTGCCTGCTGCGGGCGAGCAGCACGGCGGCCCAGCCCACGAACACGAGGACGACGGTGACCGTCAGCGAGCCGCCGATCCAGCCCTTCCTGCGCAGCAGCGCTTGCTCGAGTTCATCCTCGGTAGGCATCTCGCCGGCGCATCCTAGCAGGGCGCCGGCGCGCTGTCAAACCCGCCACTGAGCCATGGTGCGGACGATCCGGGAGTGGCCATCAGCGTGTCACGTCTCTGCGGCCAGAGAAAGCGGCAAACGCCAGGACGTGGCGGCTCAGAGCGGCGGAGCTCGCCTCGTCGGCGAGTGTGACCGGGGCAGGGCGGGAACAGCAACGGCGGCTTTCGTGCCGGCGTGATGCGGCATTGCGGGAGAGAGGATGCTTGACAGGACATGGCTCCATGAGGATGATTGCGGACCTGTTTAGGTCCGCAATCATCCTCATGGAGGCGACCATGGACGAAATCACCGTAGCGGTGGCGCGTGCGGTGGCGTGTCGCACACGGTTGCGCATCCTGTCGCAGCTTAGCCGCGTCGAGGAGCTCGCGCCGACACGACTCGCTCGCGAGTTGGGCATCTCCTTGGAACTCCTGTGCGCGCACCTTCGGCGTCTCGCCTTCACGGGCCTGCTGACCCGGCGGCGGTCCGGCACTTGGTGCTACTGCCGTCCGGAGTCGCCATACGGATCCCGAACCCTCAGCGGCGGCCTCGCGTTGTGGCTCTATGCCACCCTTAGTGACCCGGCCGGCTCCCTCAAGAAGGCGGGGTGCCAGCCAAAGGGAGCCGTCGCGGCGGGGGGCGAAGAGAAGATCCTCTGCCGCGTGATCTTCGAGGCAGCCACAGCGTTCACCCACCCTCGCAGGCTCCAGTTGCTGCGGCGCCTCCGAAGCGGCCCGGCAGACGTGGTGACCCTGACAAGCGAGCTTAGAATGTCCGAGTCGGCGCTGAGCCGCCATGCGGACAAGCTTCTGCGACGTGGCTACATCGAGATCGAGCGCCATGGTCGCTTGATGAGGTACCGCACAGCACGGAAGCCCAAGACACCCATCCACGCGCGATGGCTTGAGCTGGTTGCGAGGTCGTGGTGAGAAGGATAATTGCGGACCTAAACAGGTCTGC
>CAZDNN010000388.1:0-6352 GCA_964506385.1 uncultured Planctomycetota bacterium | reverse complement strand
GCCTGAAGCTCTGGGCGCCGAGCCGCGCAGAGGTGGTTCCAGGTTCCGGGTTCCGGGTTTCAGGTTCCGGGTTTCAGGTTCCGGGTTCCGGAAGGGCGGGCGCGACCCCACAACGCCCCGCCTGCCCCAGCTCGTCTGCACCCCCGGAACCCGGAACCTGTAACCCGGAACCACCCCATTGCCGCCATGTGCCTCCGTGGGTAGAATGCTTGCCGGAGATGAAGCATGACCCGCGAGCGGATCATCGTACATCTCGATATGGACGCCTTCTTCGCCGCGGTGGAGCAGCGCGAGAGGCCGGCGCTGCGCGGCAGGCCGGTGGTCGTCGGCGCGGACCCGAAGGGCGGGAAGGGACGCGGCGTGGTCTCGACCTGCTCGTACGAGGCGCGGGAGTTCGGGATCCACAGCGCCATGCCCATCAGCGAGGCCTGGCGGCGATGCCCCGATGCGGTCTATCTGCCCGTCAACGGCGAGCTCTACGCCCGTGAGTCCCGCAGGATCCGCGCCATCCTCGGGTCGTTCACCCCCGACGTCGAGCCTGTGAGCATCGACGAGGCGTTCCTCGACGTCACCCACTCCCTCCACCTCTTCGCCCGCACGAAGCGCGAGCTGGCCGAGCGCATCCAGCGGCGCGTCTACGACGACACCCAGCTCACCTGCTCCATCGGCGTCGCCCCGGCGAAGATGGTGGCCAAGATCGCCTCCGACCTCGAGAAGCCCCGCGGCATCGTCGTCGTCGAGCCCGAGGAGGTCGAGGCCTTCCTGCGTCCCCTGCCCGTCGGCCGGCTCTGGGGCGTCGGGGAGAAGACGCGAGCCGCGCTCGAAGCACTCGGCGTGCGGACCATCGGCGACCTCGCCGACCTGCCCGAGGACGAGCTCTCCCGACGCTTCGGCAAGCACGGCGAGCATCTCTGGAAGCTTGCCCACGGCATCGACGACCGCGAGGTCGAGGAGGGCGAGCCCGCCAAGTCCGTCGGCCACGAGCACACCTTCCCCGCCGACACCGCCGACCGCCGCCTCCTGGCCGCCACGCTCATGGACCTCTGCGAGCAGGTCGCGCAGCGGCTCCACCGCGCCGGCCTGCGGGGCCGCACCGTGACCCTCAAGCTCCGCTTCCAGGACTTCACGACCCTGACCCGCGCGAAGACACTCGACGAGCCCGTCGCTGACGCGGCCACCCTCTACCAGGTCGCGACCGGGAATCTGGAACGCGCCCGCATCGGCCGCCGCAAGATCCGCCTCATCGGCGTCTCCGTCGGCGGCTTCGGCCCGGGCCGCGCTCGCCAGCCCGAGCTCTTCCCCAGCCCCGACCACGAGCGCGACGCCCGACGACGCCATCTCGGCGACACCATCGGCCGCATCAAGGAGCGCTTCGGCCACGACGCGCTGCATCATGGGACGGCGCTGGACCGGCCCGAGGACACAGAACAGCAGGAGACCTGATGCCCTTGAGGAACAGGGCCGGCAGTCGGCAGTCTCCTCAATCGTCCTCGTCCTCGTCCTCGGTTCGACTCCCGACCACTCCGCAGGCTCAACGCGAAGCGACCGTTCCGCCTCCCCAGTGATCGAGATCTGAGCGCGTCGGCGGTCCACAGGCGCTACGGCGGCACAATCGACGACGAGGACGACTGAAGAAGAAACCCCAACATCCGGGGCCAGACGCCCACAGGCTGTCGACCTTGACTCACCTGACGGGCGTCGTACAATCGGGCGCAGACTGGCGAGCTCGGGCGTAGAAAGGCGTCATGGCGAAGAAGACCCCCAAGCTGTTCCGCGACGAGGATCTGCCGCCGGAGGCGCAGACCCCGGCGATGCGGCAGTACCATTTCTTCAAGAAGCAGCATCCGGGGACGATCCTGCTCTTCCGGATGGGCGACTTCTATGAGACCTTCTACGACGACGCCAAGCTCATGGCGCGGGTCTGCGGCCTGACGCTGACGTCTCGGCCGTACGCCGACGGCAGGATGCCGCTCGCCGGCTTCCCCCACCACTCGCTCGACACCTACCTCAAGAAGCTCATCGCCGCAGGCTACAAGGTGGCGGTCTGCGAGCAGGTGCAGGACCCCCGCGAGGCGACGGGGGTGGTCGAGCGCGACGTCGTCCGCGTCGTCACCCCGGGGACGCTGACCGAGGACACGCTGCTCGAGGCGAAGCAGAATAACTTCCTGGCCGCTGTCGCGCCCTTCGGGAAGCGGGTGGGCATCGCGTGGGTGGACCTCTCGACGGGTCGGTTCCTGGTCGAGGAGGTCGAGCCGTCGCAGCTCCTGGACGAGCTGGGCCGCATCAGCCCGACCGAGACCCTGGTGCCGGACAGCCAGTATGGGACGGAGGACAGCGCGCTGGAACCTCTGCGGCCCATCCTCGGCGGGGCGTGGACGCCGCGGCCCGACTGGGCCTTCGACCCCACGAGCGGGAGCAAGACCCTGCGCGAGCACTTCGCCGTGGCGACCCTCGAGGGCTTCGGCTGCGACGGCCTCCGACAGGGCCTCGGCGCCGCCGGCGCCATCCTCGAGTACCTCCAGGAGACCCAGCGGGGGAGCCTCGGGAACATCACGAAGCTCGAGCGCTTCGTGCACACCGAGTACCTGACCCTCGACAAGGCGACCCAGCAGAGCCTCGAGCTGGTGGAGACCCTCCGCAGCCGCAGGTCGGACGCGACGCTGCTCGGCGTGCTCGACGACACGGTGACGCCCATGGGCGGGCGGATGTTCCGCCAGATGGTGCTCTACCCCCTGCGGGCCGTGCCGGCCATCGAGCAGCGGCAGGCCGCGGTGGCGGAGCTGGCCGAGAACCCGAGGCTCCGCGACTCGCTGCGCGGGGTGCTGCGGAGCATCTACGACATCGAGCGCCTCGCCGCCAAGATCGCCTACCGCCGCGCCAACCCCAAGGACCTCATCGCCCTCAAGCAGTCCGCCGCCGTGCTCCCGACCCTCCGCGCCCTCCTTGCTGACTGCTCGGCGGGCCTTCTTGCCACTTGCCACTCGGACCTCGACACGCTCGACGACATCCGCGACCTCATCGAGCGCGCCATCCAGCCCGACCCGCCGACCCAGATCACCGAAGGCGGGATCATCGCCGTCGGCTACCACACCGAGCTCGACGAGCTCCGCTCGGCAGCCCGCGACGGCAAGAGCTGGATCGCCCGCCTCCAGGCCACCGAGATCGAGCGCACGGGAATCGACTCCCTCAAGATCGGCTATAACAGGGTCTTCGGCTACTACATCGAGATCACCAACGCCCACGCCGACAAAGTCCCGCCCCACTACATCCGCAAGCAGACCCTCAAGAACGCCGAGCGCTATGTCACCCCCGAGCTGAAGGAGCAGGAGCAGAAGATCCTCGGCGCCGACGAGAAGGCCAAGCAGCTCGAGTACGAGCTGTTCGCCGAGGTGCGCGACCAGGTGGGCGCCCAGGTCGAGCGGCTGCTGGCAGTGGGGCTGCTGGTCGCGCAGATCGACTGCCTGGCCAGCCTGGCGCACGTGGCGGCCGAGCGCGGCTACTGCCGGCCCGAGGTCGCCGACGACCTGACGATCGACATCTCCGACGGCCGCCACCCCGTGCTCGACGTCACGCTGGAGGCAGGGGCCTTCGTGCCCAACGACGTGCTGCTCGACGGCGAGGCGAACCGCATGGCGGTGATCACGGGGCCGAACATGGCCGGCAAGTCCACCTACATCCGCCAGGTCGCGCTGCTGGTCATCATGGCCCAGATGGGCGGCTTCATCCCGGCGAAGAAGGCGCACATCGGCGTGGCCGACCGCATCTTCACCCGCGTCGGCGCCAGCGACGAGCTGACGAGAGGCCAGAGCACCTTCATGGTCGAGATGATCGAGACGGCCAACATCCTGAACAACGCCACCGAGCGCAGCCTCCTCGTCCTCGACGAGGTGGGACGCGGCACCAGCACCTTCGACGGCGTGTCCATCGCCTGGGCCGTCAGCGAGTTCATCCACGAGCACGTCCGCGCACGCACCCTCTTCGCCACACACTACCACGAGCTCACCGAGCTCGCACTCCTGCTCGACGGCGTGAGAAACTACAACGTCGCAGTCCGAGAGTGGAAGGACGAGGTCATCTTCCTCCACAAGATCGTCGAGGGCGGCACCGACAAGAGCTACGGCATCCACGTCGCCCGACTCGCAGGCATCCCCCGCGAGGTCATCGACCGCGCGACCGTGATCCTCGCGAACCTCGAGGAAGCGGCGCTCACCCCAAACGACAAGCCGCGCTTCGCCCCCAGCCTCGACGGCGTCGGCACCCACCCGCGTCAGGTCCAGCTCACCCTCTTCGGCTCCCTCCACGCCGACACCATCGACGAGCTCAAGGCCCTCGACCTCGACACCCTCACCCCCCTCGAAGCCCTCGCCACCCTCCAGCGCCTCCAGCGCGACATCCGGCGACGCGAGGGCCGCGGCCGGTAGGCCGCGCCAGCCCATGTGCACCGCTGCCGCCCGCGGTTTCCTCAGCCCAAGCCTTGATCTCTCGGTCCCACGCCCTATAATCGGCATGGCCAGAGAGGGCTACCCGACGCAGGTGGAGTGCGCCCCATGAGCACCGACCCCCTCCAGGATCCCGGCCTCCAGGACCTCGAAGACGAGCTGGACCAGTACGTCGTCACCGACTCGCCCCTGCGCGAGTGGCTCATGGAGCAACTGCGCCGCGCGCCGTGGTGGATCATCTCCCTGCTCGTCCACATACTCGTCCTGCTCATCCTCTGGAAATGGCCCTACCGCGCGATGGCCGACCTCGAGAGCTTCGAGCCCATCGAGGTCGATCTCATCGCCGAGCAGCAGATCGAGGAGATCGAGGAAGAAGAGCTCCTGCCGCCCGACGTCGAGGAGGACCTCGAGGTCCCCATCGAGGATATCCCCATCTCACCCGAGCCCCCGACCCTCGACGACCCCGGACCAGACCTCGACCTCCCGCCCGAGGACGAGATGGTCAAGGACGTCGAGCGCCCGGTCCCCAGCATCGACCCGCCGTCGGCCACCCCCGTCTTCGCCGTCGAGGGGACGACGAACCGGCTGAACCGCGGGATCTACTCAGGCCGCACCTCCCGCGGCAAGGCCGCCGCACGCGGCGGACGCGGCGGGACCAACGCCCACGCCGAGAGCGCCGTCATGGCCGGCCTCAAGTGGCTCGCCAAAGCACAGGAGCGCGACGGGAGCTGGAACGCCAAGAAGTGGGAAGGCCGCGCCTCCTACCAGGTCGGCATGACCGGCCTCGCCCTCCTCTGCTTCCTCGGCGCAGGCTACACCGACCAGAAAGGCCCCTTCAAGACCACCGTCCGACGCGGCCTCGCCTGGCTCAAGGCCAACCAGAAGCCCGACGGCCGCTTCCCCTACCAGACATTCTACGAGATGGGCATCGCCGCCATGGCCGTCAGCGAGGCATATGGCCTCACACGCAACCCATCACTCGGCCGCATGGCACAGAAAGCCATCGACTTCATCGTCAAAACCCAGCCCGACCACGGCGGCTTCCGCTACAAAGGCGCCGTCCCAAAGGGCGAGGGCGACATGTCCGTCACAGGCTGGCAGATCATGGCCATCAAGTCAGGCATCTGCGCCGAACTCAAGGTCCCCGAAAAAGCCGTCGAGCGCTCCCGCACCTTCCTCAAGAACTCCTGGCGGGACTACGGCCAAAGCTGCTACATCGTCTCGCGCAAGACCCCCGGCTCCCTCGCCGTCACCTCCATCGGCATGCTCGCCCGCATCTTCCTCGGCGGCCCGGAATACGAAGACCAGATCCGCATGACCAGCCAGTTCCTCCTCAGCAAGGAACTCACCAACGGCAAGCCCAAGCCAGGCGGCAAGTCCAAGCAACTCGTCCACGACCTCTACTACACCTACTACGCCTGCCTCGGACAGTTCCAGATCGGCGGCGAGGTCTGGGCCAACTGGAATGCGATGTTCCGCGACCCCCTCGTCAAGGCCCAGGTCCACAAGCAAATGGAAGGCGGCAAGTACGTCCGCGGGAGCTGGGACCCCAAGAAGCACAAGCGCGGCGCAGGCAAAGCCGGCCGCATCTACTGCACCGCCATGGCAATCCTCAGCCTCGAAGTCTACTACCGCTTCCTCCCCGTCTACAAACGCTGACCCCCACCCCGCACACCGCCAGCACCACCCTCAGCCAAACGCCACCGTCCACCTAATCGTTCACCCCATCGACTTCCTCTCCCGTCCTCTCTCTGGTGGAACCTTTCTGGAGAACAGGTTCCCCCAGACCCCCTCCAAAGACTCTTGGGTTGGCGGCACCGTGTCAGCGTAGACAGGCGGTCAGGTGGTATCGGAGAGATTCTGCTCGCCGATTGGCAACCCCAATCGCCGAGCAGCCTTCGCCACCGCCTGCG
>CAZDNN010000387.1:0-6380 GCA_964506385.1 uncultured Planctomycetota bacterium | reverse complement strand
CATAAGGTGTGCCCAGTCCGAGTTTTCCTCGCCCCAACATGCGCGCAAGGCGCGCGCATGCTACGCTGGAGGACCCTATGGAAGCTCCGGCCCCCGCACCGCCTACGATCCGTCCCCGCCGGAAGGCTCCGGCTCCTCCTCCGCGTTGCCGAGCATCAGGGCGGCGAACTGGAAGACCGGCACCGCCACCCACACGACGAAGAGGGCCAGCGGCCGCGCCACCCCCGCACCATCGGGCGCGAACATGAACTGTGTGATCCCCTGCCCGATCACGAACACCGCGAGCCCCAGCCCGCAGACCACCGCCTCCCACTCCAGCTTCAGGTAGCCCCCCAGCCACGCCACCGCGTAGAGCAGCGCCGCCGCGGCCACGAACGCCGCGTTCAGGGCCACGAACACCTCGCTCTGCTTCTCGAAGCCGAGCGCGCGCACGAAGTCCTGGTACTCGCTGGGGCTGAACGTGGCCCAGGCGGCCTTGACGAAAAGGAGGATCGCCAGGAGGAGCATCAGGCCCCGCCCCCAGGCATAGAGCACCTGCTCGCGGCGGACTGGCTCCCGCTGCTCGATGCGCTCGCGGCAGGCCGGGCACACGATGTCGCGCGCGGCCATCCTGTGGCCGCAGACCGGGCACGTGCGTTCCATCTTTATCCCTCCAGCCAGAAGGGTGGCTGTCTCCCTAGAGAATAGCGGCCCGCCCTCCGCTGTGCAAGGCACCGCACCCCTCCCATGGTGCGCGGCGGGGCCGCGGTGTTACGCGGCGGCGGATCCCCAGGCGCGCCGGGCTGAAGCGCCTTGCGCGGTGGACGGCGGATGTGTACCCTCATCGCGGGCCTTCAACACACGCGCCCGCGCGCCGAGCGCCGGAATCCTGGAGGATCGCTCCCCATGATGTCCCGAGAGCAGTCTGTGGGTCTGGCCACCCTGTCGTGTCTCCTGGCGCTCGCCCTCCTGTGCGGGGGCTGCGGCGGCGAGGAGGGAGGCGGGGGCCGCATCACCCTGACCGTGTGGGACTGGCATGCCGCCGACCCCTCGAAGGGCGTGGGCCTGTGGCTGATGGAGATCGACCGGGAGTTCGAGCGCCGCCACCCAGGCGTCCGCATCAACCACGTCGCCCAGTCCCACAACGAGTACTACCAGATCTTCAAGACCCGCGCGGCGACCCGCAGCGGCCCCGACGTCGTCATGCTCCACCAGGGCAGCCGCGTGCTCGACCAGCGCGACAGCCTCTTGCCCCTCACCGACTACGTCACGCCCGAGCTGAAGAAGAAGCTCGTGGGGTGGGACCTGACGAGCGAGGGCTTCGATGCCGACGGCACGCCCTATGCCGTGCCCATCGCGGTCCAGGGCCTGGTCTGGTACTACAACAAGGCGGTGCTGGCGGAGGCGGGGGTGGACGTGGCGCAACCGCCGCAGACGTGGGACGCCTTCCTCGCGGCCTGCGCGGCGCTGAAGAAGGCTGGCAAGGCGGGCATCGCGGCGGGCGAGCGCGAGGGGCACTGGGCCGAGTGGTTCATCAACTCCGCCTGCTTCCAGACTCTGAGCCTCGAGGACCAGACTCGGCTGCGGCGCGGGGAGCTGAAGTGGACGGATCCGAGGGCCGCCGCCCCCTTCGAGCGGCTCGCGGAGCTGAATGCAAAGGGCTGCTTCCAGGAGGGCTTCATGTCCACGGCGCTGTGGCCCGACGCGCGGTACGTGTTCCTGCGCAAGCAGGCGGGGTTCTTCCTCGGCCTGATCTCCGACGTCGCGCACTGGAAGGAGTTTGCGGACCATTTCGGCGCCGAGAACGTCGGGGTCGTGACCTGCCCCGTCTTCGCGCCCGGGCCGGCCGCCGAGAAGTTCCCCATCGGCGGGGCCTTCGCCTACGCCGTCACCGCGTGGTCGCCCCATCCGAAGGAGGCCTTCGACTACATCGCCTTCGTCGCCAGCGACGAGAACGCCAGGACGTTCCTCACCGAGGTCGGCTCGTTCCCCGCGAATCAGAGCTACGACCACGCGCTCATCGAGGACCCGACGGCGAAGGTCATCGCCGGCTGGCTGGCCTCGGGCCGCACCGGCCCGCAGATGACGGGGAAGCTGCCGGTGGCCCTCGGCGACACGATTCGCCGCGAGTGCCAGCGCCTGCTCACCGGCCAGACGGACGTGGCCGGCGCCACCGCCGCCATCGAGGAAGCCGCCGCAGCCGAGCGGGCGCGAACCGCGGAGCGCGAGGCCTCGAAGTCGGAGTAGCAGGAGGAGGCGTCAGCCCTCGGTGAGCTTGTGGTCGAGCTCGCGGGCCTTGTCCTGCTCGGCGGGGGGAGGCGCCTCGGCGGCCTCGGCGAGGGCGTCGCGGCGGCGCATGTCCCACAGCTTGGCGTACTTCATGAAGACGCTGAAGGCGGCGAGGGAGCACAGGATGAGGCCGCGCTTGCCATCGAGGAAGCCGTGGCGGAGGATGAACATCCGCACGAAGCGCCACGCGGGACGCAGCGTCAGGTTCACCCACGTCGCCCGCCTCCCCCTATCATGGAGGTCCTGCGCCGACCAGGTGGTGTAGCGGCCGAACTTCTCGAGGTAGTGGTCGAAGGACCTGTAGGTGTCGTGCAGCAGGTACTCCTCGATCCGGCCCACCGAGCCGTCCACGATGACGTCGGCGTGGACGTGGAGGTCCTCATAGCGCCCCTTGCCGCGCCGCCAGAGGCGGACCAGGTAGTCCTTGTGCCAGCCGCAATGGCGGATGAGCCGGCCGAAGAAGATGGTCATGCGCTTGAGGTAGAAGCCGTCGCGGTCGGTGCCCTCGGCCAGGATCGTCTGGATGTGGTCGCGCAGCTCGGGGGTGACCCGCTCGTCGGCGTCCACCACCATGATCCAGTCGGTGGTGCACTGGGGGATGGCCCAGTTCTTCTGGGTGGCGGAGTTGACGTATTCGTGCTGGACGATGTGGGCGGTAAACTCGCGGGCGATCTCGAGGGTGCCGTCGGTCGAGAAGCTGTCCACCACGAAGATGTCGTCGGCCCACGCCACGCTTTCGAGGCAGGCGCGGATGTTGTCCTCCTCGTTGAAGGTGGGGACGATGACGGTGATAGTGTCGGCCAAGGACGGCCCTCCGCGGCGGGGACGGTCGTTCGGCGGTGATTATAGCCCCGCCACTGAGCCGAGTCAACGAAGCGGCGTCCGTTGACCGAGGTGTGGGGACAGCCTATAATCCGCCCCTGTGCCGAGCCCTGTTGGAGAGGCGGCTGTGTCGAGGTCGCGGACCACGCCGGTAGGCTATCTGTTCCTGCTGCCGGCGTGCCTGCTGCTGCTGGTGTTCCGGGTGGTGCCGGCGCTGAGCGCGGTGTGGCACAGCCTCACGGAGTGGGACGGGACGAGCGCCGCGCGGTTCATCGGCCTGGCGAACTTCGCGCGGCTGCTGAGCGACGGGGCGTTCTGGTCGGCGGTGGGCAACAACCTGCTGGTCGCGGCGTCGATCCCGCTGTGGATCCTGGCGTCGCTGGTGCTGGCGCTGCTGATCCACCAGGAGACCTTCGGCTGGCGGTTCTTCCGCGCGGCGTACTTCCTGCCGTCGGTGCTCTCGCCCGTGATCATCGGGGCGCTGTTCACCGCCATCCTCGGTCAGGACGGCCCGGTGGAAGGGGCGCTGAACACCGTGGGCCTGCGCAGCATCGAGCACGGCTGGCTGGGGAACCCGTCCACGGCGCTGCCGACGATCGTCCTGGTCATCCTCTGGGGGGTGTTCGGCCACGGGGTGATTGTGTTTCTTGCTGGCCTGGCGGCGGTCCCCAAGGAGATCTTCGAGGCGGCGCGGCTCGACGGTGCCACCGGCTGGCGGTTCCTGTGGTATGTGGTCATCCCCTCGCTGCGGCACGTCATCGAGTTCTGGGGGGTGAACCTCGTGGTGTGGTCTTTCACGAGCCTCTTCGCGTTCGTGTACGTCATGACGTCGGGCGGGCCGGGCTACAGGACGATGCTGGTGAGCTACCTGGTGTGGCAGGAGGCGTTCGAGGCGGAAAAGCAGATGGGCTACGCCTGTGCGATCGGCACGGCGCTGTTCCTGATGGTCTTCGGCCTGGTGCTGCTCCAGATCCGGCTGATGGCCGGCGGCGAGGAGGAGTGACAGGATGCGCGCGCTGCCGAGGATCCTCCGTCGCATGTCGCTCCGCAACGCGGTCATCTTCCTGGTGCTGTCCTGCGTGGCGCTGACGACCGTCTATCCGCTGGTGTACATGGCTACGACGGCGCTGAAGACGGAGCGGGAGTTCATCGACAACCCTCGCGGCCTGCCGTCGGAGCCGAGCCTGTGGAACTTCCAGGCGGCGTGGGTCCACGGCCAGTTCGCGCGCTATGCGGGGAACTCGGCGATCGTGGTGGTCGCGGGGGTGATGGTGTCGTGGGTGGTGTGCTCGATGGCGGGCTACGCGCTCTCGCACCTGCGCTTCCGGGGGCGGCGGCTCGCCTTCTTCGCCATCCTGGGCTCGATGATGATCGCGCCCCAGGTCATCCTCATCCCCCTCTACGGCATGCTCAACGGCCTGGGCCTGCTCAACCAGCACACGGGCCTCATCCTCGTCTACGTCACCCTCGCCACGCCGTTCGGCACGTACCTGATGACGTCCTACCTGCGGTCGGTGCCGCACGAGCTGGTCGAGGCGGCGGAGGTGGACGGTGCGGGGCACTTCCAGATCCTCTGGCGGGTCATGCTGCCCATCGCGCGGCCGGCGCTCATCACGCTGGGGATCTTCAACTTCCTGTGGATGTGGAACGAGCTGCTCTTCGCCCTCGTCATCCTCAACGACCCCGCGACCCGCACGCTGATGGCGGGCATCGCCAACCTCAAGGGCCAGTACACCACCAACATCCCCTATCTCTCGGCCGGCCTCTTCCTCGCAGCCGCACCCGTCCTCATCGTCTTCCTCATCTTCCAGACACAGCTCTCCAAGGGCATGACGCTCGGCGCCGTGAAATAGCGGGGGACGTGATGCGTGATGCGTGATGCGTGATCAGAGAAGCCCGAGCCGACCTCCGCATTCCGCACTCCGAGCTCCGCACTCGTCACTCGGACCTCGCCCCTCGTCACTTGGCATCAGCCGTGACGCCCTTCCAGTCATCGCTGCGGAAGGGGCAGGCCGGCAGGCCTTCCTTGCTGTAGAGGTTGCACACGGGGTTGTTCTCCCACGCGTAGCGCACGGCGACGGGCTTGGCCACCGCCTTGCTGGAGACGACCACGCAGTCGCCGTCGATCGTCGCCTCGTCGGCCCAGACGAACTTCTTGTCCTCGCCAGCGCCGGCGAAGCCGAGGACCTGGGTCTTCGGCCGCAGCGGCGCGACGTCCACGCCGAAGCGCTTCTCGAGGGTCGGGCCATTGGGCGTGACGGGGTCGGTGAAGGGCTTCGCCACCAGGCCGCCCCCGACGTTCTTGAGCTTCACCCGCACCTTGGCGCCCTCGACCGCGATCGAGTCGAGCATAGGGCTGGCGTGGGCGATCTTCTGGCCGTAGTCCTTCGCGAGCGCGTTGAGGGCCAGACGCAGGCCCACGTCCTGCTTGTTCTTGGGATGGATGTTCCTCGCCTCGCCGATGTCGATGATCACGGCCTCGCCGGTATTGGGCAGCGCGAGGGTCATGGTCTGTGCCTCGCGCAGCTCGGGCCAGCCGGCGTTCTTCGGCTCGGCCTCGACCTTCATGAAGTTGGCGAGCTGGACCCAGTAGAAGGAGAGGTCGTATCCCCAGCTCTTCCGCCAGTCTTTGATCATCGTCGGGAAGAGGGTGCGGTACTGGTAGGCTCTGCCGGCGTTGCTCTCGCCCTGGTACCAGATGGCGCCCTTGATGGCCATGGGGAGCAGCGGTGCGATCATCCCGTTGTAGAGCGAGGCGGGGCGGTGGGGGCTCTTGGAGCCCGCAGGGCCGCGGGGACGGCGCGGCGGACGCTTCTTGGCAGCCTTGGCCTTCTTGACCGCCTCCTGCCAGACCTTGAGCTTCTCCTGGTACTGCTTCTGGAGTTCGGGCTCCTTGGCGAGGATGGCGTCCCAGCGGTCGAGGATGGGCTTGAGCTCGGGCGTGGCCTTCAGGGTGGGCAGGCTCGTCCAGGCCTCGGCGGGCGTGCCGCCCCAGGACGTATTGATCAGGCCGATGGGGACCTTCAGCTCCTGGTGGAGCTTGCGGCCGAAAAAGTAGCCCACGGCGGAGAAGCCGGGCACCGTCTTCGGGCTGCACTCGACCCACTGGCCATCCGTGCTGTCGAGCGGCTTGTCCGAAGTCACGTTCCTGACCTTGAAGAGGCGGATCATCGGGAAGGTCGCCGCGGCGGCCTCCTCCTTCGGGTTGGTGCAGCGGTTGACCGTCATGGCCATGTTCGACTGCCCCGAGCAGACCCAGACCTCGCCGACCAGCACGTTCTTGAGCGCGA
>CAZDNN010000386.1:2928-6381 GCA_964506385.1 uncultured Planctomycetota bacterium | reverse complement strand
TGGGCGGGTCGGATCGTCCCTTGTCACTGCGGTTCCCCTATGATATCACTATGGGCACGGACGGGGCCCTCTACATCGTCGAGTACGGGGCTGGGCGTCTCACGAAGGTGAGTCTGGAGGGCCGTGTGCTCGGCCGGTTCGGGGCCACGGGGAAGGGCGACCGCCAGTTCCACACGCCCTGGGGCCTGGCGGTGGACGGGGCAGGCCATGTGCTGATCGCCGACACGGGGAATCGTCGGATTGTGGAGCTGGTGCCGTGACGCTCTGTGGGTGGGTGATTGGATGGGTGGATGGATGGATGGGTGGAAGAGGCCAGCAGACGGCGGCGGATGGCAAGCCGCGGCACGGGAGCGCGGGTGGCCCTGCTCCGTCTTCGCTTCCTCCCATTCATCCACTCATCCATCCATCCAGTCATCCACTCACACTCCACCGAGAGCGGAGCTAGAACGGTGACGCTGCGTGGGGTGACCAACCTGTGGACGAATGTTCTGCCGCCGCCGCGCCGGCCGGTGACGTGGCTGGCGGGGGTCCCGCTCGTGGTCTTCCTCGCGCTGTTCCTGGGCTCGTGCCTGATCCTCGATCTGCTTGGGATCCTGGTGTTCACGCGGCCGTGGGCTTTCGTGCTGTCGGCGGCGGCGCCGTGGCTGTGGTGGATGCATCTGGCGGGCTACAGCGGGCTGCGGCGCGCGCGGGCGCAGGTGGCGCTGGCCGTGCGGCTCCTGGCGCTCGCGGCGCTGGTGATTGTGCTGGCGGAGCCGCGGGCGGTGCGCAGGAGCAACGTGCTGGCGGTCGTCTACGCGCTCGACGTGTCGGACTCGATCGGCGATGCGTCGGACGACGCGCTGAAGTTCGTGCTCAACACGGCGAAGGACAAGCCGCAGGACGACGAGGCGGGCCTCGTGGTGTTCGGCCGCGACGCCGCGGTCGAGCTGCCGCCGCGGACCTCCTTCCCCTTCGAGGCGATCAACGTGCGGGTCGCCCGCGACGGGACGAACCTCGAGACCGGCCTCTCACTCGCGGCAGCGGTGGTGGCCGAGGGCCGCCAGGGCCGCATCGTCCTCATCAGCGACGGCACCTCGACCGAGGGCAGCCTCTCCCGCGTCCTTGACGAGCTTGCCGCCCGACGCATCCCCGTGGACGTCCTGCCCGTGACCTACGACCACGAGCACGAGGTCTGGCTCGAGAAGCTCGAGCTCCCACGCATCCTCAAGGCCGGCGAGACCTACGAGCCCGCCATCATCCTCTCCTCGCTCAAGCCAGGCGCCGGCACCCTCACTCTCACCGAGAACGGCCAGACCGTCGCCAAGCAGGAGGTGACCTACCGCGCCGGCAAGAACCGATTCGTCCTCCCCCTCTACCTCCGCGGGCCGGGCTTCTACGAGTACGTCGCCACCATCGACCCGCCGCCCGACAAGGACGGCTGGCGGCGGAACAACGTCGCGGTCAACCACATCTTCCTCCAGGGCAAGGGCCGCATCCTCGTCGTCACCGACCCGGGCGGCAACCCGCTGGACTGGCAGCCGCTGGTCGAGGCGCTCCGCGACGGCGAGCGCGAGGTGGAGACCCAACCCTCCCACGACTTCCCCCGCGACCCCTTCAAGCTCATGCCCTACGACTGCGTCGTCTTCGTCAACGTCCCCGCCGACGCCTTCGACGCGGTGCAGCGCGAGGCCGTGCGCAGCGCCGTCTACCACCAGGGCACTGGCTTCCTGATGGTCGGCGGGAAGAACAGCTTCGGCCCGGGCGGCTACCACCGCACCCCCGTCGAGCAGGCGCTGCCGGTGACAATGGACATCACGCAGAAGAAGGTGCTGCCGAAAGGCGCGCTCGCCATCATCCTCCACACCTGCGAGTTCCCACAGGGCAACACCTGGGGCAAGCGCATCGCCAAGCAGGCCATCCGCGTCCTCGGCGCCCAGGACGAGGTGGGCATCCTCGCCTTCACCATGAACGGCGAGGGCTGGATGTTCGAGCTCACCCCCGCCGGCGAGTACGAGCGCCTGGTCCCCATCATCAACCGCGCGACCATCGGCGACATGCCCACCTTCGCCACGACGATGAAGATGGGCCTCGACGCCCTGGTGGCCAGTGACGCCGGCGCCAAGCACATGATCATCATTTCCGACGGCGACCCCTCCCCGCCGCCGCCCGGCCTCATCGCGCAGTTCCAGGCCAACGAGATCAGCGTCTCGACCGTCGCCATCTTCCCCCACGGTGGTCCGGGGGACCCCAGCATCGCGGTCATGCGCCGGATCGCCGGCGAAACCCGCGGCCGCTTCTACCACCCCAACGACCCCAGGCGCCTGCCCTCGATCTTCATCAAGGAGGCCAAGACCCTCCGGCGAAGCATGATCCAGAACAAGGACTTCGTGCCCGAGGTGGCCTTCACCTCGCCCGTCCTCAAGGGCATCGGCCAGCTCGACCAGCTTCACGGCCTCGTGCTCACGACGGCCAAGCCCCGGGCCGAGGTCATCCTCAAAGTCCCTGAGACGGAGGACGTGGATCCCGTCCTCGCCGTCTGGCGCTACGGCCTCGGCAGGACCGCGGCCTTCACGTCCGACCTGTCGAGCAACTGGGGCGGCGACTGGCTCAATTCCGCCCACTACCGCCCCTTCGTCAAGCAGCTTATCACCGATATCGCCCGCGCCCGCCGGCAGACGAACCTGACCCTGCGAAGCTTCGCCGAGGGCGGCCGCGGGACCATCGTTGTCGAGGACTTCCATCCCGAGGGCGGCTTCCTCGAGATCGCCGCCGAGGTCGCCGGCCCCAACGGCAAGAGCGAGACCCTCACCCTCAAGCAGACCGGCCCGCGGCGCTACCGCGGCGAGTTCGCGGTCTGGGGCAACGGCAACTACCAGATCGCCGCCTCGGCGGTGGGCAGCGGGCGCCAGGAGCGGGCGCTCGGCCGCTTCGTCGTGCCTTACTCCCCGGAGTACCTGCGGTTCCGCGCCAACCCGATCGTCCTGCGGGAGATCGCCCGGCGCACGGGCGGGCGGGAGCTGACGCCCGATGCCAAGGGCGCCGAGCTGTTCCTCAAGCATCGGGAGCCGCAGGCCATCTCGCGGCCTGTGTTCGACTGGTTCCTCATCGCCCTCGCCTGCCTGATCCCGCTGGACGTCGCGGTGCGGCGGGTGCAGCTCGACTGGCTGGTGATCCGGAGCTGGTTCGGCCTTGACCGCGCCCGCGGCCCTTCCGACGAGACCCTCGGCGCGCTGCTGCGCCGCAAGGAATCCATCGAGTTCCCGGAGACGGAAGCCGGCGAGCGCCGTCTCGCCCCGCCGCCGTCGGCCGCGAGACCCGCCCTCCGCCGGCCCGCGCCCAAGCCCAAGCCGAAGCCCGAGACCCGGCGCGAAGAGCCCGAGACCGACGCCACCTCCACCACAGGCCGACTGCTCCGCGCCAAGAAGCGCTGGCAGAAGAAAGCCGACGAAGAGTGAAGGCAAAAGGCAAAAG
>CAZDNN010000386.1:0-2828 GCA_964506385.1 uncultured Planctomycetota bacterium | reverse complement strand
GGGAGGGCAAGAACGAAGACGGAGGAGGGTGGTGGCGGAGGGGAGCAACGGGCCAGCGTGGTCGTATCACCTGGCGCGAGGGACTTGAGCTTCGCGAAGGAACGATGAGGATGGACCACGAGAGAAGAAGGCACGATGAACACGAGGCCTGCGGGCCGGATGCGACGGCCCCACAGGACCTCGACGAGCGGCTGTTCGAGTTCGCCGTCGCTGTCGTCAGGATCGCCCAGCGGCTTCCCCGGAGCTTCGCCGGCAGGCACGTTGGGACCCAGCTTCTCAGGAGCGGCACGTCAGCCGGCGCGAACTACGAGGAGGCGCGAGCCGCCGAGTCCAGGAACGATTTCGTCCACAAGCTCCAGATCTCGCTCAAGGAGATCCGCGAGGCCCGCTTCTGGCTTCGGCTCATCGCCGCATCGGGTTTGGGCCAGGACGACGACACCACAGGCCTCCTCGACGAGGCAACACAACTGCGGGCGATCCTCTCGAAGGCCGTCGCGACCGCCAAGGGCAAGGCCAAGGGCAGACGCGCCGGGGGCGTACGGCTCACCTCATGGCTCCTTGCTCTCCTCTGTCCGTTCCTGTCTCTTGCCTTCGGCCTCTGGGCCTTTGCCTCTGGGCTGTTGACTTGTGACTTCTGACTTCCAGCTTTTGCCTTTTGACTTTCCACTTTTGCCTTTTGACTTTTGGCTTCTGCTCTGATTGGGAGTGCTCCGATGCCAGACGAAGCTGCTCTGACGGCCGAGGCCAGGCAGTTCCGCGAGGATTTCAGCCGCATCCGCGCCGAGGTGGGGAAGATCATCGTCGGCCAGGAACGGGTGGTCGAGGCGACGATCACCGCGATCGTCTGCGGCGGCAACGTCCTCCTCGAAGGCGTCCCCGGCCTCGGGAAGACCGAGCTCGTCAAGACCCTCGGCCGCGTGCTCGACCTCGACTTCCGCCGCATCCAGTTCACCCCCGACCTCATGCCCGCCGACATCATCGGCACGACGGTCATGACCGCGGACCCCGACGGCCGCTACCGCTTCGAGTTCCGCCAGGGTCCCATCTTCACCCAGCTCCTCCTCGCCGACGAGATCAACCGCGCGACGCCGAAAACGCAGTCCGCCCTCCTCGAAACCATGCAGGAGCAGAGCGTCACCACCGGCGGGAAGACCTATCACCTCGCGCTGCCCTTCTTCGTGCTCGCCACCCAGAACCCCATCGAGCAGGAGGGCACCTACCCCCTGCCCGAGGCGCAGCTCGACCGCTTCATGTTCAAGGTCAACGTCCCGTTCCTCAGCCGCGCCGAGCTCAACGAGGTGATGAGCCGCACGATCCTGCGGCAGGACATCCATGTGGACAAGGTGATGGACGGGGCGCGGATTCTCGAGCTGCGCGAGATTCTCGAGAAGGTCGTCGTCGCGGAGCCGGTCCGCGACTACGCCTGCCGCATCGTCCTGGCCACCCACGGGGACACCGAGTTCGCCTCCGAGCCCGTCCAGCGCTACGTCCGCTGGGGCGCCAGCCCTCGGGCCAGCCAGGCGCTGCTGCGGGCCGGCCGCGTGCGGGCACTCGCCGAGGGCCGCGCCCACGTCGGCTTCGAGGACATTCGCCACTTCGCCGAGCACGTGCTCCAGCACCGCGTGCTTCTCAACTACGACGGCCAGGCTGAGAACATCCAGGTTCCCGAGCTCTGCCGACAGATCGTCGCCGCCGTCCCAGAGCAGGCGGAGTAGAGAACGCCATGGAGCAAGCCGCGAGCGAGGCGCAGATGACGAGGCTGCTGACGAACCGTCAGCTCAGCCGCCTGGAGCTGCTGCGCATCAATGCCTCGCGGCGCTTCACCAACAAGAGCCGCGGCGAGCACCTCATCGGACGCGGCGGCACCAGCACCGAGTTCTCCGACTTCCGCGACTACGCCCCCGGAGACGACGTCCGCTTCGTGGACTGGAATGCCTTCGCCCGGCTCCACCGCCCGTACATCAAGCTCTTCGAGCAGGAGGAGGAGATGCACGTGGCGGTGCTGCTCGACGCCTCGGAGTCGATGCTCTTCGAGGGCAAGCTGGAGCGTGCGAAGCAGCTCGGCGCCGCCTTCGGGGTCATGGGCCTGCTCGGCACCGAGCGGGTGAGCGTCACCGCCTTCAGCGGCGATGGCATCGAGCGGCTGCGGCCTTGCACCGGGCGGGCCTCCATGGCCAACGTCTTCACCTTCCTCGAGCGGGTGGAGGGCGGTGGCGCGGTGCCTCTGGAGACCGGGGTCGAGGCGTTCCTCACCCGCCACGTCGGCCGCGGCGCGGTGGTCCTGCTCTCCGACTTCCTGACCTTCGGCGACCTGCGCGGCGCGCTCAACCGCCTGTTCAGCGCGGGGCTGGAGATCTTCGCACTCCAGGTGCTCGGCCCGAGCGAGATCGAGCCCGACCTCGCGACCGACCTGCGGCTGGTGGACAGCGAGACTCAGGCGACCCTCGACGTGACCAGCGGCGCCGACATCGTCGAGCTCTACCTCGAGTACCGCGAGGCATTCGCCCAGGAGCTCAGCGGCCTGTGCCAGCAGCGGTCCGGCCGATTCGTCTCGCTCAGCTCAGGTGACCCGCTCGACGGCGTGCTCTTCGGCCTGCTCAGGCGCAGAGGATGGGTTGTGTAGCCGATGGATGAAGAGTGGATGGGTGGAAGAATGGATGTCTGGATGAGTGGGAAGAAGGAAAGCCGAAGAAGCAGAGGCGGGGCGTCGCCAATGCTGCGCGCCATCCGCTGCCTGCTGCCGCCCTCTCCCATCCATCCATCCACCCATCCACCCATCCATCCATCCGATCATCCGCTCTTGCGCGGAGCACGCTCGTGAACTGGTT
>CAZDNN010000385.1:0-6393 GCA_964506385.1 uncultured Planctomycetota bacterium | reverse complement strand
CAGCTCCTGTCCTGCCTCGATCGTGCGCTTGCCGCTGAAGGCGCGGATGACGACTGCGTCGCCCTCCTCGGTGACTGTGCAGCCGCCGCGTCCGCCATTCACCCACGCGTCGGGCATGTCGAGTGGCTTGTGGTGGTAGTGGATGTTGACCAGCGGCCACGTGTAGTTCGGCCCTTTGAGCTTGAGCTGGACTCCCGCGTTCACGTCGCCGACCCAAAGGCTGTCCTGGTGCTTGTTCCTGTCCCATTTCCACGTCCAGGTCTTGGGCCGGTAGCCGCCGGTCTTGCCCATGCCGATCATGTAGCGGGCCACGTCGCGTCGGAGCGGGATCTCGAGACGGAGGTCCTTCGCGGCGACGGCTTCGGTCGCCTTGAGGGTGAGCTCGACGTTGATGTAGCCGTCGAACTCCATCGTCGTCCTGCACCGGAGCGCGAGGGGCCCGCCGGCGCTGCGGGTCTCGCGGACGAGGACGCCTTCCGCCTTCTTGAGCACCGTCGCGCGGCGGCTGGACCACGCGATCGAGCCGTCGGCCGTCTGGGCGACGAAGGCCATCGGTGCGGCGAGGATCTCGCGGGGCTCGGCATCCACGGCGTCCACGGCCATCGGGAAGAAGGATCGGATGCTCTCGGGCAGCCCGCCGCCGGCGAAGCGCACCTCGCGGCCCAGGCAGCGGACCGATCTGCCCCGGACCTGGAGCGGTGTGAAGGGCGGGACGGCGGCGTCGTCGAGGCCGATCGTCGAATCGAGCCAGCGGAGCCGCGTGTACCGCCACAGATCGCCGTCGCCGTGATCCTCGGCCACCTCTTGCGAGACGGCCAGATGGAGGGCGATTTGCTGCGGGGCGACACCCTTGGCCGAGACGGTGACCGTCGAGTGATAGAGTCCAGGCTTCGCATCCCTCGGGATCTGGACGCCGCACCAGAGGGCCTGCACGGCGTCCTTGGGCACGGAAACGGTCTTGCGGAAGGGCCGCCCCGCCCAGTCCGTGCCGCCGAGGTTGATGCAGCGGAGGGCCGCGGCTGGGATGGCGCGGCCCCGTCCCTGGGGCCGCAGATCGGTGAAGGCGACCTGCACGTCCTCCAGCGCCTGTCGCGCCGCGAAGACGCCGATCTGGAAGGGATACCACTCGTCGCGCTGCGCCTCGCCATCGAGGGCGTCGCGGGGGCCAAGCTCGATCCATCGCAGCGGCAGGTCGTCGGCCATGCGGATCGGGAAGCGGCGGTCCTCGGGGAAGAGCAGGAACGGCTTGTCGGCGTGGCGGGCGAGCAGCGCCCGCGTTTCCTCCGCCGTGGCGATGACCTCCATCGGGTCGAAGCGATGGAACTCGCCGATGGCCTCGATCCCCAGCACCTGCGCTTTGGGCAGCATCCGCCAGCGTGCCTGGGGCCGTTGGGCCTCGGAGAGCCAGTTGCGGTGCATCCACGTCCTGTCCGCCGTCTCGTGCGGAGCGACATAGGTCACCTTCGGGAAGCTGCGGCCCTGGACCTTGTAGGGCAGGAAGTAGACGTAGTAGTCGCCGGGCGCCGTCGGTGGCTGGAAGACGAGATCGCCGAACTCGCGGTTGATGTCCAGCCGGACGACATTCTGGACCTGCTTGCCTGTGGCGGCATCGACGACGAGGGTGGCCTTCTTCTCCGGCTCGCGGTCGCGGCGCCGCCACGGGATGTGTGCCCACACGGCATCGGCCTGCTCTGCGGCCCGCAGGCGCACGCGGTGGTTGCCCAGCTCCTGCTTCCAGGGCTTGTCGGCCACCCCGTAGGGCACCCTCTCGGCCCCGTGGGCAGGTGGCGCGAGCACGACGATGGAGCCGACGACGATGAGGGCGAGCAGCCACGGGGACATGTGCGTCCACCTTTCCTCAATGCCTGTTGACGCGAGCCGTGTGCTGGGTATTATACGGTCATGCGAGGGGATTCGCCAGACAACGACCCGAGCCTGGGAGAGAGCGATGAAGGAACTGGCCGAGGTGGCCCTCAACGCCGCGCGGATGGGCGGAGCGTCCTACGGCGACATCCGCATCTCGCGGCACCGCAACCAGGTGATCGCGGCCCGCGAGGACCGCGTGAAGAGCGTGAGCGACAGCGAGAGCTTCGGCTTCGGCGTCCGCGTGCTGGTGGACGGCACGTGGGGCTTCGCGGCGAGCTCTCGCGTGGAGAAGGAGGAGATCGCCGCGGTGGCCGAGCGCGCCCTGGCCGTCGCGCGGGCCAACCGCGCGGCGCAGCGGCGCCCGGTCGAGCTCGTGCCGGTGGATGCCTGTGAGGACACGTGGCGGACGCCGGTCGAGAAGGACCCCTTCGCCGTGCCGCTGGCGGAGAAGACGGACCTGCTGCTGGCGATCAACGCCGCTGCGCTGGCGGTGGACGGCGCGAGGTTCTGCACCTCGTCGATGCACTTTCAGCGCGAGGACAAGTTCTTCGCGTCCACGGACGGCAGCTACCTCGACCAGACGATCGTGCGCACGTCCCCGACGTTCACGGTGACGGCGACGGACCCCGAGAGCGGGAAGTTCGAGAACCGCACGGTGGACGTCTGCCCGCGCGGGATGGGCTACGAGTTCGTCGAGGCGTGCGACCTGGTGGGCCGCGCGCCCGCGATGGCCGAGCAGGCCGTCGAGAAGCTCCGCGCCCCGAGCGTCGAGCCCGGCCGCTACGACATCATCCTCCACCCCAGCAACCTCTGGCTGACCATGCACGAGTCGCTCGGCCACCCGACGGAGCTGGACCGCGTGGTCGGCCTCGAGGCCAACTTCGCGGGCACCAGCTTCCTCACGCTCGACAAGCTCGGCTCCTTCCAATACGGCTCGCCTCTGGTCAACTTCAGGGCGGACCGCACCATCCTCGGCGGCCTCGCCACCTGCGGCTACGACGACGACGGCTGCAAGACCACGGCATGGCATCTTATCAAGGACGGCGTGCTCGTGGACTACCAGACGATCCGCGACCAGGTGCTCTGGCCCGAGTACCGTGCGGCGCGGGCCGCTGCCGGCCTGCCCGAGGTGACCCACAGCTATGCCTGCTCCTACGCCGATAGCTGGGGCTCCGTGCCTTTCCAGCGTCAGGCGAACATCCATCTTGAGCCCGGCACCGAGCCGCTGAGCCTCGACGAGCTGATCGCCGACACCGAGCGCGGCATCTACATCGTCGGCAACGCCAGCTTCTCCATCGACCAGCAGCGGCGGAACTTCCAGTTCTCCGGCCAGGTCTTCTACGAGATCCGCGGCGGCAAGATCGTCGGCATGCTCAACGACGTGGCCTACCAGGCCCAGACGCCGGATTTCTGGAACGCCTGCGACGCGATCTGCGACGAGCGCTTCTGGGAGCTTGGCGGCACTCTCTACTGCGGGAAGGGCCAGCCGCCCCAGTCGGCGAAGATGAGCCACGGCGCCTCGCCCGCGCGGTTCCGCCAGATCAACATCCTGAACACGAGGAGAGAGGTATGATCCTCAGCGATGCCCATGCCCGCGAGATCATCGACGCCGCGCTGTCCTTCGCGACGGCGGACGAGGTGCGGGTCAACCTCGGCGGCGGGCGGCAGAGCAACACCCGCTTCGCGCTCAACTCGGTGACGACGTGCGGCGACGTCGATGGCCTGTCCGTGGCCGTCACCGCGTACTTCGGCACGCGGCACGCCACGGCGACGGGGACGGAGACGGACCGCGAGTCGCTCCGGCGCCTGGTCGCCCGTGCCGAGGGCCTCGCCCGGCTGGCTCCCGAGGACCCCGAGTACGTGCCCGAGCTGGGGCCGCAGGAGTACCTGGACGTGGATCCGTGGTCGGAGAGCACGGCGGCGGCGACCCCGGCGCTGCGCGCGCGCGCCGTAGCTGGGTCCATCGAGGCCGCCGAGGAACGGGGGCTCACCGCGTTCGGCTACTTCGAGCACAGCCACGGCTTCAGCGCCGTAGGGAATGACAAGGGCCTCTTCGGCTGGTCTCGCGGGACCGACGCGTCCTACACGACGACGATGCGCACGGCCGACGGCGCTAGCAGCGGCTGGGCGGCCAGCAACGCGCGGGACATCGATCGGGTCTGCCACGACGAGGCGACCCGCCGCGCCATCCAGAAGGCCGAGGCGGGGCTGGACCCCAAGCCGCTCGAGCCGGGCGTCTACCCCGTCATCCTCGAGCCGCAGGCGGTGGCGGACTTCCTGGCCTACGCGGTGTGGACGATGGACGCGCGGCGTGCGGACGAAGGCCGCAGCTTCTTCGCCAAGCCTGGCGGCGGCAACAAGATCGGGGAGCGCATCGTCGGCGAGAACATCACGATACGCAGCGACCCCACCCACCCCGACGTCCTGGCCGGCCCCTTCCAGGGCGATGGCCTGCCGACGCAGAAGCACACATGGGTCGAGGGCGGCGTGTTGCGCCAGCTAATCTACGACCGCTACTGGGCGCAGGAGCAGGGCAGGGAGCCGACAGGCCGCCCGGCCAACCTGATCGTCGAGGGTGGGGAGGGGAGTGTGGACGACTTGATCGCGGCGACCGAGCGCGCCGTCCTGGTAACCCGCTTCTGGTACATCCGCTTCCTCGACCCGCAGACCATTCTCGTCACGGGCCTCACACGCGATGGGCTTTTCTGGGTGGAGGACGGCGCGATCCGACACGGGCTGCGGAACTTCCGGTTCAACGAAAGCCCCATCGCCCTGCTGAATCGGGTGACCGCTATGTCGGCACCCGTCCGTGTAGGCAACGCGCTCGTCCCGGCCATGGCCGCGAGCGGATTCACCTTCTCGAGTGTGTCGGAATCGGTGTGACTGGCGTCGCCACGGGCTACTGCCCCGCCGAGGGCAGCAGCGAGGCCGTCCCTTCCCAGGGCGCGTCGAGGCGGGCCGCGCCGCTTCCGTCGGGATCCACCAGGCTACGAGTTGTCCAGGCGTCGGGAACCTGGATGGTCTCCGCGCCGGCGTTTGGCGGCCCGTTGTCGGACGGCTGGGACTCAGCCGCCGGCTTGGGCGGCTCTGGCGATGTGGGGGCGGCTGGGGCCTCCGCGCCCGCGGGGAGGAGTGGTTGTGCCGTCGGCGCAGGAGCGATGCCAACTGGGGCTATCGGGGCGTGGTCCGAGATGTAGAGCGTCACACCGACGACGGCGGCCACCGAGGCACACAGGACCACAACTGCCAAGCCCAGGATGGCCAGGAGCCGCCCAACAGTCCAGGTTGGCGGGGCGGCCGGGAATCCGCACCAGGGGCACTCAGCGTCCCTTCTCTCGAAGCGTTCTCCGCACCGGTGGCATGCCTGTGTGGCCATAACCACAGATCCTACAAGCACATACGTTGTGCGTCAAAAAGATGCAGACGACCGCCCGTTGAGCGGTCGCCTCCCTTGCACCACTTAGAGTGTACCACAGATCCGGTGCGGTTGTCCAGGGTACTTCGACCAAAAACCTGTGAGATTCGTGTGGGGAGGGGGTGGTCCGCAATCCGCAATCGGTCGAGACCCGTTGCGGGCTATCTTCCTGCGGTTACGCATCACGGGGCTTGCGCTGGTCCTTCGGCATCAGATCTCGGTCTCGACGGGCTTGCCCGTCTCAGCGCTCTTGATGGCGCCGAAGACCATGGCGAGGCTCTTGATGTTGTCCGTGCAGACCGTCTCGGGCGTGCCGCCCGTGCGGACGCAGTGGACGAACTCCTCGATGATGCCCCTGTGGCCGCCGCACTTCTCGTCGGGCGCGGCGGGCGGGAGCTCGGGCTCGTCGAACTCCGAGATGAAGGGGTCGCGGTTCCTGACGACTTGCGTGCGGAAGCCGTCGCCGCCGTCCCACAGCACGGTTCCCTGCTCGCCGATGGCGCGCCAGGTGCTCTCCCAGGTGGTGTTGCAGCCCTCCGAGCACCAGCTCCCGCGATAGGTATAGACGATGCCGCCGGTCATCTCGAAGATGGCGACGGCCGAGGCGTCGTGGTCGTACCACGAGCCGCTGGGGTTCCACTCGTGGCAGTAGACCCGGACGGGGTCGGCGCCCGTGATGAGCCGAGCGGCGTCGAAGGTGTGAATGGCCATGTCGAGGAGCAGCACGTGCTCCATCTTTGCCCTGAAGCCGCCGAAGTGGGCGCCGATGTAGAAGTCGCAGTCGAGCGTCGTCAGCGGCCCGACGGCCTCCGAGGCCAGGAACTTGCTGAGCCGGCGGATCCGCGGGTCGTAGCGGCGGTTTTGGATCACCGCGTAGATCTTTCCCGCCCCCTCGGCGGCCGCCACCATCCTGCGGGCGTTGTCCATCGAGTCGGCCAGCGGCTTCTCCCCGAGCACGTGGCAGCCGTGGCTGAGCGCCTCGAGGGTCACCTCCACGTGGGCCTCGGGCACCGTGCAGTCAAACACCACGTCGGGCGCCGTCTCGTCGAGCGCCTTGGCCAGGTCGGTGCCGACGAACTCCTGGGTCAGTCCGAACTTCTCGGCGCGCTCCC